>CAMFKC010000218.1 GCA_945956975.1 uncultured Methylocystaceae bacterium
CTCGCGCATTTCACCGACCTCGCCGCGCGCATCGTCGCCGTGCCGGTGTCGGGCGACCACTATGGCCGCGCGCCCGCTGATGTCGCCGAGGCCGCACGCGACCTCGGTCTGTTCGCGAGCGAATCGGCGACCATCGAGGACGCGCTGCAGCGCATCGCGCGCGAACACTGGCGCACGCCGCCGCGTATCCTCATTTGTGGATCGCTGTATCTCGCCGGCGCGGCGCTCGCGCTCAACGGCAGCGAGATCGCTTGAGGACCGCGAGCCTTCAGGCTCGCATGTCCAATGTGCCGTGAGCGAGCCTGAAGGCTCGCGGTACAGGCTTACTCCGCCGCCACCTGCGGGGCGTCCACTTCGAGCGTCACGAATTCCGCTGGCGAGGTCAGTTCGAGGATCTCGACGTCGTCGCTGTGCTGGATCTCGCGGTGGCGGATGCGCGGCGGTTGCATCACCGTGCTGCCGGCCTCCAGCCGCACATGGCCGATGTCCTCGTATTCGAACTCGACCCAGCCCTTGAGGACATAGACGAACTGGAAATCGAGTTCGTGGATGTGCCACTTGCCGTGCGGGTGTTCGCCCGGAACGGCGCGGATCACGTTGACGCCGAACTTGCCTGTCGTCGCGCCGTCGTAGCCAAGATCGCGATAAGCGAAATATTGGCGCAAGCCCTGATCGAACGTCGCATCGCGGGCGTGCTGCACGTGGGTCTTCACATCGGCCATTCGTTTCCTCCCGCGCTCGCGCGTTTTTGCCGCGCACAGGATAGGTTTCCGCTGGAGACGCGCAAGCGTTGGCTTTGGCCTTGCCGCCTTCCCATCGCCCGCGCGAAGCGGGAGGGGCCGACCCGCCCAAACAAAAGGGCCGCTCGCGCGGCCCTCTGCAACTTGCGATGTTTCGCCGGATCAGACCGACGAATTGATCCACTTCACGAGTTCGCCCTTCGGCGCCGCGCCAACCTTCTGGGCGGCGAGCTTGCCGTCCTTGAAGAGCATCAGCGTGGGGATCGAGCGAATGCCGAGCTTGCCGGCCACGCCGGGGTTCTCGTCGACGTTGACCTTGGCGATCTTGATCTTGCCCTGCATTTCGGTCGCGATTTCCTCGAGCGAGGGGCCGATCATCTTGCAGGGGCCGCACCATTCCGCCCAGAAATCGACGACGACGGGCTCATTGGATTTGAGAACGTCGGCTTCGAAGCTGGCGTCCGTGACTTTCGAAGTAGCCATAACAGCCTCTTGGGGGCGCGGAGACGTCCACGCCGTTGGGCAGGGAACCTAGGAACGCGCCACGATTCCGTCAAGCTGGGCGCACGTGAACCTTTAGTCACGATTCCGGCGCCGCATTTCGAAAAAACTTCAAATATATGAATTTACTGATGTTACGGCGGATGTCGTCAGGCGGCCGCCCCGACCGAAAGCGTCGCCCTGATCGTCTCCGCATCCTGCGGGCGCGAGATCAGGTAGCCCTGTCCGAGCGTACAACCCGCGAGTTTGACGAAGTCGAATTGCGCAGGGGTCTCGATTCCCTCCGCCGTCACGTCGAGATCGAGCGAGCGGGCGAGATGGGACACCGCCTGGATGATCGCTTGGTTCTTGCGTTCCGGCAGGCCGGCGATGAAGGAGCGGTCGATCTTCAGCCCTGTGACGGGCAGACGCCGGATATGATCGAACGAAGAAAATCCTGTCCCGAAATCGTCGAGCACGACGCGAACGCCGCGCTCGTGCAGGCGCTCCACCGCGCGCGTTGCGCCGCCGGCTGCGGCGAGAACGGCCGACTCGGTGACCTCCAGATGCAGGCGGCGCGCCGAAAGGCCGGCCGCGCGCAGGGCTCCCTCGACAATCGCCATGATGGACTCGTCGCAAATCTGCTCCGGCGACACGTTGACCGCAACGCCGACGTGCTCCGGCCAGCGACCCGCCTCGCGGCAGGCCTCATACATGATCCATTCTCCGAGCTCATGGATCAGCCCGACCTGTTCTGCAATGGTGACGAATTGAACCGGCGGCACGAGTCCGCGTTCGGGGTGCCGCCAGCGCGCCAGCGCCTCGTTCGAGGCGATGCGGCCCGTCGACAGGTCCTGGATCGGCTGGAACTGCAGGAAGAATTCCTGCCGCCGCAAGGCGACCTTCAAATCCTGCGCCAGAGCGCGGCGGTCGCTCATTGCGCGGTTGTCGCCATGCGCGAAGAGATGAAAGGCGCCGCTGCGCTCGCGCTTGGCTGCATATAGCGCCGCGTCCGCCCGGGTGACGAGCGCGCGCGGCGTCGCGCCGTCGGTCGGCGCAAGCGCGACGCCGACGCTGGCGCGGCATTCCAGGCTGCACGCTTCGAGCGTGAACACGCCCTCGAAAGCGCCCGACAGACGGTCGGCCAGCGCCGCCGCGTCCGCGGAGGAGGCAATGCCGCGGGCGATCATCACGAACTCGTCGCCGCCGAGCCGGGCAAGCAGGTCGCCTTCGCGCAGGCAAAGGGAGAGGCGGCCCGCCATCTGTTTCAGTAGCTGGTCGCCGGCCATGTGCCCGTGCCGGTCGTTGACGACCTTGAAATCGTCGAGGTCGATGTAAAGCACCGCGAACCGCTCGCCATAGCGTTCGAGGCGCTGGCAGGCGGCGTCCAGGGCGCTTTCGAAAGCGATCCGGTTGGGCAGGCCGGTCAGCGGATCATGGCGCGCCTGGGCCTCCGCGCTCGCCTGCGCGAGCACGCGCACTGCGAATTGCTTGCCATGCGCCAATGCGGCGAGAACTGTCGCGAGGCTGTAGCTGAGCAGCAGTGGCGCGATGAAATATTCGCGTGGTTCGTCAGCGCCGATCCAGAGGCCGATGAAACTGCCGAATGCGAGCGGCGTAGCGAAGGCGACGACGGCCTGGGGGAGCGTCGCCAGCGCCAACGAACCGCCGAACATCATGCCCGCCAGCACGCAGACGACAACGATCTGCACGTGCTCTGCATGGTCGAAGAACAGAATGGCGGCGATGCCCCAGATCGCGCCGAGGCCCGCCGCATTGATCGTCGCGCGCCGGACCGCCTTCGGCCCGACGCTCGCGGGCGGCGAGACGCGCCGGCGGCGATACAGGCGCACCGCGACCGGCGCCCAGAAGCCGATTAGGCAGGCGAGCCAGGCGAGAGTGACGCCGGGTTCTGATCGCAGCGTGAGGGCGGCCACAAGCACTAGCCCGTTGACGAGATTGACCGCCATCATGGCCGGCGCATACCGCGCGATGACAGCAACCTGCGCGGCCCGTAGCCGGCCCATCGCATCCGGATCGGCGCCACGCGGCGGGGAGATCGAACAGGCCCGCGCGATGGCGGGACCGATTCTCAAAAGCCTGCGGCGCGTGAGCCGAACACCGGAAATCACCGAAACCCAGGCCAATTTGAGCTCCTTGCCCGTGGCGGACAGACAGAATCCCTTATGGCCTGCGACAACATCAGCTAAATCATAAAGCGTCTTTAACGACTTAGCGGCAACCCGCATTCACCAGGCCGCGATGGTTAATCAATTTCGCCGCTGGGCTGCGCCCGCCATCCCAAAATCCTTTGACGCCACGCAAGGCCTCAAGCGGCCAGTGGCCCTATCGGTTCGCGCAGGCGCCGGGCTTCGGCGCCGGGACCGAGGCTGCCGTCATGGACCCGCTGATTCTTTCCCAGTTTCTCGTCATTCTCATCTGCCTGCTGGCAGGCGCGCATTACGGCGGCTTCGGGCTCGGCCTGATCAGCGGCGTCGGCCTCGCGGTCTTCGCCTTCGTGTTCCATCTCGCGCCCGGCAAGCCGCCGGTGGACGTGCTGCTGACGATCCTCGCCGTCATCGCCTGCGCCTCCGTCCTGCAGACGGCCGGCGGGCTCAACGTGATGATGCGGGCGGCCGAACGGCTGCTGCGCAGCCACCCCGGCCAGATCACCATCCTCGCGCCCATCACCACATGGCTGCTGACGCTGATGTGCGGCACCGGTCACGTCGTCTACACGATGTTCCCGATCATCTACGACGTCGCGATCAAGAAGGGCATCCGGCCGGAGCGCCCGATGGCGGTCGCCTCCGTCGCTTCGCAGATCGGCATCTGCGCCTCCCCGGTTTCCGTGGCCGTCGTTTCGATGGTGGCGATCCTCGCCGGCGCCAAGGGGCTCGAACACCCGATCGGCCTGATCCAGCTTCTCGCCATTTCCATTCCCGCCACCTTCTGCGGCGTGATCGTCGCCGCGCTCTGGAGCATGCGGCGCGGCAAGGATCTGGACGACGACAAGGAATTCCAGGCCAAGCTCACCGATCCCGAGCAGCGCGCTTTCATCTATGGCGAATCCGCGACCCTGCTCGACAAGGTCTTCCCGCGCGAAGCCTATATGGCCACCGCGATCTTCTTCGCGGCCATCGCAATCGTCGTCGTGCTCGGGGCCTTCCCGGCGCTGCGCCCGGCCTTCGCGGCGGCAGGCGGCAAAACCACGACCCTGTCGATGAACCTCGCCATCCAGATCATGATGCTGTCGGCCGGCGCGGTCATGTTCATCGCCTGCAAGGTGGACGCCAAGAAAATCCCCGACGGCGGCGTGTTCAAGGCCGGCATGGTCGCCATCGTCTCGGTCTTCGGCGTCGCCTGGATGGCCGACACGTTCTTCGAGGCGCATTTCACCGAGATCAAGAACGCGTTGGCCGGCGTCGTGAAGGTCTATCCCTGGACCTATGCGCTGGCGCTGTTCGTCGTCTCCAAGCTGGTCAACAGCCAGGCCGCCGCCATCGCCGCCATGGCGCCGCTGGGCGTGCAGCTCGGCGTCGACCCCAAAGTCATGCTGGCGCTGCTGCCGGCGTCCTACGGCTATTTCATCCTGCCGACCTATGCGAGCGACCTCGCCTGCATCGGCTTCGACCGCTCCGGCACCACCCGGATCGGAAAATTCGTGATCAACCACAGCTTCATCATCCCCGGCCTGATCGGGGTGGGAACCGCCTGCGCGGTGGGCATGGTTCTGGTCAAGCTGTTCTACTGACAGGGTCTTTGGTCAGCGCAGGGCGGCCGCTTCCGGCAGGGGGCGGCCGCCTTTTTGGGGCCCGCCGCCTTTCATTCCGGGTTAACCACTGCTATTGCGCGGCCCATGACCACCCACCCGATCGAAAACATCCGCAATTTCTCGATTGTCGCCCATATCGACCACGGCAAATCGACGCTGGCCGACCGGCTGATCCAGACGACGGGCGGGCTTGCCGAGCGCGAAATGGTCGAGCAGGTGCTCGACTCCATGGACATCGAGCGTGAGCGCGGCATCACCATCAAGGCGCAGACCGTCCGGCTCGACTACAAGGCCAAGGACGGAAAGACCTATGTCCTGAACCTGATGGACACGCCCGGCCACGTCGACTTCGCCTACGAGG
>CAMFKC010000219.1 GCA_945956975.1 uncultured Methylocystaceae bacterium
CCGTCGGCGCCGCGCAGAACATGGTGATCTTCTCGCTCTTGATGAGATCGAAGATCAGCTTCGGCTCGACTCGCCTGAGGCAGACGTTGACCATGCCGCGCGCCGTCGTCGTCCAGACGAAGGTCCAGCCGTTGGCGTGGAACATCGGCAGCGTCCAGAGATAGCGGTCGGCGGGCGAGAGATGATGATGGGCGAGCGTACCCATCGTGTTCACCCAGGCGTTGCGATGCGTGATCATCACGCCCTTCGGCCGCGCCGTGGTGCCGCTGGTGTAGTTGATGGTGATGAGGTCGGTCTCGGCGATCTCCACGGGCTTGAACTCCGGGCTGCTCGCGGCAAGCGTCGCCTCGTAATCGAGCCAACCTTCTCCCGCGCCTTCCAGCGCCACGAAATGCGTGACGTTGGGAAGCTGCCCGCGAATGCTGTCGATGTCCTTCAGGTAGTCCGAGTGGACGCAGACCACCTTCGCGCCGCTGTGATTGATGATGTATTCGAAATCGGCCGGCAGCAGCCGGTAATTGATCGGCACAAGCACCGCGCCAATCTGCGGCACGGCGTAATAGCCTTCGAAATGCCCGTGCGTATTGGGCGCGATATAGGCGACGCGGTCGCCCTGCCCCACGCCCAGCTTTTGCAGCGCAGTCGACCAGCGGTCGCAGCGATCGCCGAATTGCGCGAAGCTGAATCGCTTGTCGCCGTCGACGACGGCCTCCCTTTCCGCGTAAAGGCGGCGGGCGCGACGGGCAAAATCGAGGGGGCTGAGAGGCGTTTCCATCCGGCGGTCTCTTGTTTTCGGGTTGCGGGATTTGAGCGGGCGGACGGCGCTCTGGCAAGTGGCCGCTCGGCTGGTTGCGCCGGCGGGCGCCTGCGCCCAAACTCGCGGCCCGAATTGCGAGGGCGACCGCCATGAAACTCTCCTTCCACGGCGCCGACCAGGATGTCACCGGCTCCTGCCATCTGATCGAGGCCGCGGGCCGGCGCGTGCTGGTGGATTGCGGGCTGTTCCAGGGCGGCCGCGCCGAGCGCGAGATGAACGCGCACGACTTCGGCTTCGACCCGCGCGCCATCGACACGATCCTGCTGACCCACGCGCATCTCGACCATTGCGGGCGCATTCCGCTGCTGGTGAAGCGCGGCTTTCGCGGCGAGATCGTCTGCACGCCGCCGACGCGCGAACTGGCGCGGCTGGTCATGCTCGACGCCGCGCGGCTGCAGGAGGAGGACACGCATCGCAAGATGCGCAAGGCCGCGCGCTGGGAGCCGAAGGGCGAGGAAGAACAGCCGCTCTACGATCTCGAGGATGCGATGCCGGCGCTCGACCGGTTCGGGCGGACGGTCGGCTATGGCGAGACGATCGACATTGCGCCGGGCCTGCGTGCGACATGGTCGAACGCGGGCCACATATTGGGCTCGGCGAGCGTGCTGGTTGAATGCGACGAGGGCGGCGCCAAAAAACGCATCGCCTTTTCAGGCGACCTCGGCGATCCCGGCCGCGCGCTGCTCGACGATGCGCAGCCGCCGAAGGCCGCCGACGCGGTGGTGATGGAAACGACCTACGGCGACCGCGACCACCGGCCACTGCCCGCCTCGATCGAGGAATTCTACGAGGCGATCGCGCAGATCCGCGCGCGCGGCGGCAACGCCATCATCCCCACCTTCGCGCTGGAGCGCGCGCAGGAACTGCTGTTCTATCTCAAGCTCGGCCTGCGCCAGAACAAGCTGCCGCCGGACATCCAGATCTTCGTGGATTCGCCGATGGCGATCTCGGCGACGCAAATCGCACAGGCGAGCGAATCCTACCTGCGCGCCGAAATCGCCGCCATGATGGACAAGGGCGACGATCCCTTCACCCCGCCCCGCCTGCGTTTCACCAAGCTCAGCCGCGATTCGATGATGATCAACGCCATCGAATCCGGCGCCGTCGTCATGGCGGGCTCGGGCATGGCCACCGGCGGGCGCGTGCTGCACCATCTGCGCCGCAACCTGCCGCGCCCCGAATGCGGCGTGGTGCTGGTCGGGTTCGCCAGCAAGGGCACGCTGGCCCGGCAATTGGTCGACGGCGCCTCCGAGGTGCAGATATTCGGCGAGCGCGTGCCGGTGCGCGCGAAAATCCACACGATCAACGGCTTCTCGGCCCACGCCGGACGGGCCTCCTTGATCGCATGGCGTCAGAAGATCGACGCGCCCAAGACCTTTCTCGTGCACGGCGAATTGCCGGCCATGACGGCGCTCAAGGGCGCGCTGGCCGGCGAGGTCGTCATGCCGAAGATCGGCGACAGCGCCGAAATCTGATCATTTCAGCGCCTTGGCGGCCTCCAGCACCGCCTTGGCGTGGCCCGGCACCTTCACCTTCGGCCAGACCTCGCGCACCACGCCCTTGCCGTCGATCAGGAAGGTCGTGCGCTCCACGCCCATGTATTTCTTGCCGTACATGCTCTTCTCCTTCCACACGCCCCAGGCCTCGAGCATGGCGGTCGATTCGTCGGAGAGGAGCGTGACGGCCAGCCCGTGCTTGGCCTTGAACTTGTCGTGCTTGGCCGCGCTGTCGGGCGAGACGCCGACCACCGTCGCGCCGGCCTTGTCGAAATCCTTGGCGAGCGCGGTGAAATCGAGGGCTTCCGTGGTGCAGCCGGAGGTGTCGTCCTTCGGATAGAAATACAGGACCAGCTTGCGGCCCTTGAAATCGGCGAGCTTCGCCTTGCCGCCGCCGTCCTTCTCCAGTTGAAAATCCGGCGCCTTCGCGCCAATCGCAGGCATATCGGCCATTCGCCTTCCTTTCGTCCCATTGCCCGGCCAAACGAAATCAACAATCCGCCGGGTTCGCGCGGGCGCGCGGCGCAGCATATAGTGTGCGGGCGAGTCGCGGCCCAGTTCACGCCGACGCAGGCCGCGCATTCGTGGCAGCGAAGCCACAACCCGACGCACGGACGATCCAGGGAGGCGCCGTCTGTCCTTCGCCGATCTATCGGTATCGCTGCGCCGCATCTCGGCGGACGCGGGCTCTGCTGCGTGGTGCGCGTTGAAGTCACGCGGCCTTCGCCGGACGGCGCGCGTATTCGGCTGGACGATCCTGGCAATCGTGCTGATCGCCGCGGGCGCTTTCGGGGCCCTTCTCGGCCGCCTGCAATACGGGCCGATCGAAGTCGACGAACTCGGCGCCCGCGTCGCCGCTGCGCTCACGCAGCGGTTCGACGGCGTCCAGTTCTCCTTTGGCGCGACGCGGATCGCACGCACGGAGCATGGCCCGACCATCACCGTCGATCATCTGCAAGCCGTGGCCGGCGGCCGCACCGTCGTCGAAGCGCCGCGCGCCGAACTGTCGCTCGACCCCGTCGCGCTCCTGAAGCTGCAGGCCATGCCGCGCCGCCTGGAGGTCTTCGATCTCGTCGTGCGGCTTCTCGTGATGCCGGACGGCGCGCTGGCGATTTCCGCCGGCGCCCCGAACGAGGAAGCGATCATCTTGCGGCGGCCGGTCGAACCGGCGGCAGCGCCCGCCGCGCCCGGCGCTGCGGGTTCGGCAGACAAGCCGCGCCGTTCCGCCATCCTTCGCGAGGCGACCGGCGCCTTGCGCGCCTTCTTCGATCTGGCGACCAGTCCGCGTTCGCCGCTCGCCGACCTCCATCTCGTGGCCGTGCGCGGCGGCAAGCTCGTCGTCGACGACCGCACCGCCGAGCGTTCGACCACGTTCGACAATCTCGACATGGCCTTCGAGAAATCGTGGCGGTCGACTTCGTTCAGCCTCAAGGCCGTGGGGCCGAACGGCGATTTCGTCGCCCTGGCGAAGGCGACCGGCACGCCCGAGACCGAGCGCCGCCTCGACGTCGAGGTGAAGGGCGTCTCGATGGACGAGATTTCGCTGGTCGCCGGCGCCCGCCGCCAGCCGGTGGAAAGCGACGCAAGCCTGTCGTTCCAGCTGAAGTTCGTGCTCGAGGCCAATCAGGAATTGCGCGAGGCCACCGGCCGCGCGCTGGTGGGCCCCGGCTATCTGCGGCTGGAGGACCCGGACCACGAGCCACTGTTCTTCGACGAGATTTCCGGCGCCTTCCGGTGGGATCCGACGGCCAAGCAGATCATCGTCAGTCCTGTTCAGTTCTTCGCTGGCGAAACGCAATTCGTGGTCGAAGGCGCGCTGCAATCGCCGCCGCGGCCCGAGGATGGATGGCGGGTGACCCTGGGGCTCGCGAAGCCCGGCGGTCTCGCGCCGGAGCGGCCGAACGAGAAGTTTCTGCCGATTGAGAAGGCGAGCCTGGACGGACGGCTGTTTCTCGAAGACAAGCGATTCGACATCGCGCGCATCGAACTTGTCGGCCCCGAGGTCGCCGCCGCCGCCGCCGGCGCTTTCGATTGGGTCAACGGCCCGCATATCCGGCTCGGCGTCTCCACCGGCCGCATGCCGCTGCGCGCGCTGTTTCGGGTGTGGCCGAGCGTGATGGGCGCGCCGGCGCGCACCTGGCTGATCGGCCATGCGCATGCAGGCACGGTCGAAAGCGCGAAGCTCAGCATCGATTTCGACAAGGCTGCGCTGACCGCAATGCGCTTCGACAAGCCGCCGCCGGACGAGTCGCTACAGATCGACTTCCAGCTCTCCGGCGTCGCCGTCACGGCGCTGCGCGGCGTGCCCGATATCGTTGCGCTGGACGGCGGCGGGCGCGTCACCGGGCGCAGCGCGCAGTTCAAGGCGACGGCCGGCGCGATGCAGACTAGTCCCAACCGGCGGCTGGCGCTCTCCAACAGCACGTTCTCCCTGCCCTACAATGATGGCGGCCGCGCCACGCCGGCGCATGTCGAAACGCGCGTCGCCGGATCGGTCGAGGCCGTTTCCGAACTTCTGGCGCGCGATGCGATCCGCGACGTCGCGGCCATGCCGCTCGAACCGAACTCGCTGAAGGGCCAGGTCGATGGTCAATTGAAGCTCGACTTCAAGATCGGCCCCGATGCGCGCGGCGACGACGTGAAGGTGTTCGTCAACGCCAGCGTCGCCAATTTCGCGGCAGAACACCTGATCGGCAAGGAAAGGTTCGACAATGGCGCGCTCACCGTGACGGGCGACCCGTCGGGCCTGCGCGCGTCCGGCACGGGCCGCATCTTCGGCTCGCCCGCGACCCTCGACCTGCGCAAGGATGTCGGCAAGATCGCCACCGCGACGCTGACGGCGACGGTCGATGACGCCGCGCGTGCGCGTTTCGGCCTTGATCCCGCGGGCATCAACGGGCCGATCGGGCTCAAGCTCGCGGCCAAACTCGAAGACGGCGAGACGAACGCCAATGTCGAGCTCGACCTCACGCGCACGTCCTTCTAGAAACCCATCCCCGGCAAATTCAAGCCGGCCGGCCGGCCCGGCCGGGCGACCA
>CAMFKC010000220.1 GCA_945956975.1 uncultured Methylocystaceae bacterium
AAGACGGCGAACTCGGGTTACCTGACCCGCCGTCTGGTCGACGTGGCGCAGGATTCGATCATCACGTCCTTCGATTGCGGCTCGACCGGCGGCATCCGCATGCGCGCCATCATCGACGCCGGCCAGATCGTCGCCTCGCTCGGCTCCCGCATCCTCGGCCGCACCGCGGCTGAAGACATGAAGGACGCCGACGACAAGGTGATCGTGGCGGCGGGCGAGCTGATCGAGGAATGGCACATCGCCAAGATCAACGCGGCCGGCATTCAGGAAGTGAAGATCCGATCGGTGCTGACCTGCGAAGCCAAGAACGGCGTCTGCGGCAAGTGCTACGGCCGCGACCTCGCGCGCGGCACGCCGGTCAACATGGGCGAAGCGGTCGGCGTGATCGCGGCGCAGTCGATCGGCGAGCCGGGCACGCAGCTGACGATGCGCACGTTCCACATCGGCGGCGCGGCGCAGATCGCGGATCAGAGCTTCATCGAGTCGAACTTCGACGGCGTGGTGAAGATCCGCAACCGCCACCTCGCGCGCAATTCGGACGGCGATCTCATGGTGATGGCGCGTAACGTCGCCATCGTCATCGTCGGCCCGGACGGCGCCGATCGCGCGGTTCATCGCGTGCAGTATGGCTCGCGCCTGAAGGTGGACGAGGGCGACAAGGTCAAGCGCGGCCAGCGCCTGGCCGAGTGGGACCCCTACACCCGCCCGATCCTGTCGGAAATCGACGGCGTCATCGGCTTCGAGGACTTGCTGGAAGGCCAGTCCATGACCGAGACCGCCGACGAATCGACGGGCATCACCAAGCGCATGGTGATCGACTGGCGCATGAACCAGCGTTCGGCCACCCTGAAGCCCGCGATCGTGATCAAGGGCAAGGACGGCAAGATCGGCAAGCTCGCCCGTGGCGGCGACGCGCGCTACATGCTGCCGGTCGACTCGATCATCGTGTTCGAGCCGGGCGCCACGGTCCAGGCGGGCGACGCCATCGCGCGTATCTCGATGGACTCGGCCAAGACCCGCGACATCACCGGCGGTCTGCCGCGCGTCGCGGAACTTTTCGAGGCGCGCCGTCCCAAGGACCATGCGATCATCGCGGAAGTCTCCGGCACGGTGCAGTTCGGCCGCGACTACAAGAACAAGACCCGCATCTCGATCGTCCCCCACGAGGAAGGCGCCGAGCCCGTCGAGTATCTGATCCCGAAGGGCAAGCACATCCATCTGCAGGACGGCGACATCGTCGAGAAGGGCGATTACATCGTCGACGGCAACCCGGCGCCGCACGACATCCTGGCGATCAAGGGCGTGGAGGAGCTCGCTGCCTACCTCGTCAATGAAATCCAGGAGGTCTACCGGCTCCAGGGCGTGAACATCAACGACAAGCACATCGAGGTCATCGTTCGCCAGATGCTGCAGAAGGTCGATATCGTCGATCCCGGCGACACCGACTTCCTGGCGAACGAGCAGGTCGACATCACCGAATTCGACGCCGCCAACGAAAAGGCGCTCGGCGAAGGCGGGAAGGTCGCCACCGGCACGCCGGTCCTGCTCGGCATCACCAAGGCCTCGCTGCAGACGAAGTCGTTCATCTCCGCCGCCTCCTTCCAGGAGACGACGCGCGTCCTGACCGAAGCCGCCGTCAACGGCAAGGTCGACACGCTCGAGGGTCTGAAGGAGAACGTGATCGTGGGCCGCCTGATTCCGGCGGGCACGGGCGCGGCGATGAGCCGGATTCGCCAGGTGGCGACCGGCCGCGACGATCTGATCCTCGCCCAGCGCGCGGAAACCTCGATCGGCGCGCCGCAGATCGCCACCGCCGAAACCGAGAGCCGCTGAGCCGCTCGCTCTACGGCGCGGAAAACATTAACGTTTTCCTAACGAGGCCGCCCAACGGGGCGGCCTCTTTTTCATGGCGAGGCGGCCGGAGAAAAAGCTGAGTCAAATCAGCGGTTTTCGTCGCTTTCCGGGTTGACTGGATTCGGACCCAAGCATATACACGGCCCGAATTCGACAGGCCGTAGGCCCATGTTGTTTGCCGCGACTCGCGGGAAATGCTGCGGGACCTAAACGCTGTCGGCCTCACCTGTGACCTCTAAGTCATTCGGCGAAAGGCCCTTTCCAGGGTACTGACGTCGTTCAGGAAGGCAAGATCGCTGCGCTCGCGCGGTGGTCCTCTGCAACCGCAGCGCCTTAAGCCGATCGGCTGAAGGCGTTGATTCGTTTGCGCACGCATATGCGTGTGCGAGCGGTCCAGTTTCAACTTTTCGCTTCAGAAGGGCGAAGAATGCCGACGATCAGCCAGTTGATCCGCAAGCCGCGGCAACAGAAGACCTACCGCGAAAAGGCCCGCCATCTCGGCGCGTGCCCGCAGAAGCGCGGCGTGTGCACGCGCGTCTACACCACGACCCCGAAGAAGCCGAACTCGGCGCTCCGCAAGGTCGCCAAGGTTCGTCTGACCAACGGCTTCGAGGTGATCGGCTACATCCCCGGCGAGGGCCACAACCTCCAGGAGCACTCCGTGGTCATGATCCGCGGCGGCCGCGTGAAGGACCTTCCGGGCGTTCGCTACCACATTCTGCGCGGCGTGCTCGACACGCAGGGCGTCAAGGACCGCAAGCAGCGCCGTTCGAAGTACGGCGCGAAGCGTCCGAAGTAAGTTTCGAGGAGACCGAAATGTCCCGTCGCCACAGGGCAGAGAAGCGCGAAGTCATCCCGGACGCCAAGTACGGCGACGTGGTTCTCGCGAAGTTCATGAACTCGATCATGTACGACGGCAAGAAGTCCGCCGCCGAACAGATCATCTACGGCGCCTTCGACCAGATCGAGGCCAAGGCCAAGGCCGATCCGCTCGGCGTCTTCAAGTCCGCGCTCGACAATGTCGCGCCGGCGATCGAAGTGCGCTCCCGCCGCGTCGGTGGCGCGACCTACCAGGTGCCGGTCGAGGTTCGTCCCGAGCGTCGCCAGGCGCTGGCGATCCGCTGGATCATCACGGCCGCCCGCGGCCGCAATGACAAGACGATGGTGGAACGCCTCTCGGCGGAGCTGCTGGACGCTTCCAACAATCGCGGCAACGCGGTGAAGAAGCGCGAAGACACGCACCGCATGGCGGAAGCCAACCGCGCCTTCTCGCATTACCGCTGGTAAAGCGAACAGATTTCCGAGGACTGACCCGATGCCCCGCAGCCATCCGATCGAAGACTACCGAAATTTCGGTATCATGGCGCATATCGACGCCGGCAAGACGACCACGACGGAGCGCATTCTCTATTACTCCGGCAAGAGCCACAAAATCGGCGAGGTGCACGAAGGCGCCGCGACGATGGACTGGATGGAGCAGGAGCAGGAGCGCGGTATCACGATCACGTCGGCCGCGACGACGACCTTCTGGAACGGCAAGCGCCTGAACATCATCGACACGCCCGGGCACGTCGACTTCACCATCGAGGTCGAGCGTTCGCTGCGCGTGCTCGATGGCGCGGTCTGCGTCCTCGACGGCAACCAGGGCGTCGAGCCGCAGACGGAGACCGTCTGGCGCCAGGCCGACAAGTACAACGTTCCGCGCGTCGTGTTCGTCAACAAGATGGACAAGATCGGCGCCGACTTTTTCCGCTGCGTGTCCGACATCGTGACCCGCGTCGGCGGCCGTCCGGTGTGCATGCAGCTCCCGATCGGCTCCGAGTCGAACTTCAAGGGCATCATCGACCTCGTCCGCATGAAGGCGGTCGTTTGGGAAGACGAGGGCCTGGGCGCGAAGTACAACGACGCCGAAATTCCGGATGATCTGCTCGAGCAGGCCAAGGAATATCGCCTGAAGCTGATCGAGGCCGCCGTCGAACTCGACGACGACGCGATGGGCGCCTATCTCGACGGTCAGGAGCCGGACGAGGCGACGCTGAAGCGCCTGGTGCGCAAGGCGGTGCAGGGCATCGTCTTCCATCCCGTGTTCTGCGGCTCGGCCTTCAAGAACAAGGGCGTCCAGCCGCTGCTCGACGCGGTCGTCGACTACCTGCCGTCCCCGATCGACCGCGAGGCGATCAAGGGCGTGGACATGGATACGGGCGAGGAAATGGTCCGTAACCCGTCCGACAGCGAGCCCTTCTCCATGCTTGCCTTCAAGATCATGGACGATCCCTTCGTCGGCACGATCACCTTCTGCCGCGTCTATTCGGGCTCGGTGACCTCGGGCACGACGGTCCTGAATTCCACGAAGGACAAGAAGGAGCGCGTGGGCCGCATGCTGCTGATGCATGCGAACAACCGCGAGGACATCAAGGAAGCCTACGCCGGCGACATCGTCGCCCTGGCTGGCCTCAAGGAGACCCGCACCGGCGACACGCTCTGCGACACGCTGAAGCCCGTCATCCTCGAGCGCATGGAATTCCCCGATCCGGTCATCGAGATCGCGATCGAGCCGAAGTCCAAGGCTGACCAGGAAAAGCTCGGCGTCGCGCTGTCGAAGCTCGCGGCCGAGGATCCGTCCTTCCGCGTGTCGACGGACCACGAGAGCGGTCAGACCATTCTCAAGGGCATGGGCGAACTGCACCTCGACATTAAGGTCGACATTCTCAAGCGCACCTACAAGGTCGACGCCAACATCGGCGCGCCGCAGGTGGCCTACCGCGAGAAGCTGACCAAGCGCACCGAGGTGGACTACACCCACAAGAAGCAGACGGGCGGCACGGGCCAGTTCGCGCGCGTCAAGCTCGTGTTCGAGCCGAACGAGCCGGGCGCCGGCAATTCGTTCGAGAGCGCCATCATCGGCGGCGCGGTGCCGAAGGAATACATCCCCGGCGTCGACAAGGGCATCGCCTCGGTCACGGGCTCGGGCGTGCTCGCCGGCTTCCCGGTCGTCGACATGAAGGCGACCCTGATCGACGGCGCGTTCCACGACGTCGACTCCTCGGTGCTGGCGTTCGAAATCGCGTCCCGCGCCGCGACCCGCGAGGCTCTGCAGAAGGGCGGCTCCGTCCTCCTCGAGCCGATCATGAAGGTCGAGGTGGTGACGCCCGAAGAGTACACCGGTTCGGTCATCGGCGATCTCAACTCCCGCCGCGGCCAGATCCAGGGACAGGACATGCGCGGCAACGCGGTGGTCATCAATGCGATGGTGCCGCTCGCCAACATGTTCGGCTACGTGAACCAGCTTCGCTCCTTCTCGCAGGGACGCGCCGTCTTCACGATGCAGTTCGACCACTACGAGCAGGTCCCGGCGGCGGAAGCCGCCAAGGTCCAGGCGAAGTACGCCTGAGCCGTCTGCTGAAACAATTCTGACGTTTGGAAGGAGCCTGCTATGGGCAAGGAAAAGTTCGAACGCAACAAGCCGCATTGCAACATCGGCACGATTG
>CAMFKC010000221.1 GCA_945956975.1 uncultured Methylocystaceae bacterium
TTGGGACCGCAGCCTGCTGGGGCGCGGGGGTTGCGGCGGGCTTGGTCTCGGCCGCAGCGTCGGGGGCAAGCGGCGTCTTGTCCGTCGGCTGCGGCGCGGCGGCGCTCGTCTTGGGCGCCTCGGCGGGCGCGACAGCTGTCGGTGTTTGCTTCGACGCCTCGGCGGGCGCCGGCGCGACAGGCTCCTTCACGGCCTGCGACGGCGCAGGCGTCTGGACCTTGGCCGCCGGCTCGGACGTCGGCTTGCGCGCGGCGGTCTTGGGGTGCGGCTTGGCCTTGGGCTTGGCTTTGCGCGGGGCCTCGTCGCCGAAGCCCGGTGCGTTTGGCGCGCCGGGAATGAGCGCTTCGGGCACAGGCGCGTCTGGGTCCTGGCGCGTCGCATAGGTCTGCCCGCCTCCGAGCGCCGTGCGGCGCAGGAGTTCCCCGCTGTAGCCGTCGATCAGGAAGCGGGCGCGCTGACCTTGCGCGTTCTGGCCGATCGCGACGATCGTGTCGCCGGAAAGGCGGGGCGCCGCCGCCAGCCGATAGCCTTGCGCGGCCACGATGCGGCCGACGACGCGGGGCGGGATGAAACGGTCGACGACATAATCGTCCTCGTCGTGGATCTGCGGTCCGGACCAGCCGCCCCAGGGCATGACGAATTGCGCGGCGGCTGGCGCCGCGGCGAAGGCGGCGCCGAGCGCGGCGGCTCCGGCGAAAAGGGCGAGCCTCAAAGGCTTGGCCATGGAAACTCCTCTGGCGCGAATGCGACGGCCCCAACGTCTCGGCCAATTGCGGAGAGAAATTGGCGCCGGCCGCCCGGAATGGCGGCGTCGTCAAATTTATCCGCGCGCGGCGGCCAGGAGAGCGACGACTGCCTCGGCCGGCGTCGCAAAAGACGGGATAAGTCGAATGAAGGCTTCGTCCGGGCCCGGCCGCTGGCCCGTTTCGAGCGCGCGGGGCGTCCAGGGGTGGAAACGGCCCCCGGCCGCGATCAACCGCGCATGCATCGCGTTGGGAACAATGGCGAAAACCTCGTTGATCTCGCGCTTCCACGGCATGCGGACGCCGGGCAGGGCCGCCAGGCCCGCTTCCAGCTCGGCGGCGCGGGCGTTGGCTTGCCGGGCAAGGTCCAGCCAGAGGCCGTCCTTCAGATAGGCCTCCATCTGCGCGCCGAGCAGGCGGCCCTTGGACAGGGTGTGGCCGCCGCGCTTGCGGCGATAGGCGAAGTTTTGGGCCTTCGCGGGATCGAAGAAGATCACGGCCTCGCAGGCGAGCGCGCCGTTCTTGGTCGCGCCGAAGGAAAGGACATCGACGCCCGCCTTCCAGCTCATCTGCGCCGGCGTCAGGCCGAGCGACACGAGCGCATTGGCGAAGCGGGCGCCGTCCATGTGGACGGCCATGCCGGCGGAATGGGCGATGTCCGCCAGCGCCGAAATCTCGGCGGCGGTGTAGAGCGCGCCGCATTCGGTCGCCTGCGACAGCGAAAGCGCCTGCGGTTGGACCTGCTTGACGACGCCGCGCGGCATCATGGCTAGAGCATCCTGGAGGGCGGCGGGCGTGAGCTTGCCGGCCGCGCCCGGCAGGCCGACCAGCTTGGCCCCGGCGGCGAAGAATTCGGGCGCGCCGCATTCGTCTGCGGCGATATGCGCAAATTCGTGGCACAAAACCGCGCCCCACGGGTCGGTGACCGCCGACAAGGCCAGCGCATTGGCGGCCGTGCCGGTCGCGACCAGAAAGACTGCGACCTCGCGCTCAAACAGCTTGGACAGTGCTTTTTCGGCCCGTTTCGTCCATTCGTCAGCGCCATAGGCGGCGGCCGGGCCGGAATTGGCCGCCACCAGAGCCTCGAGAATGGCCGGGTGGGCGCCGCTGGAATTGTCGCTGGTGAAATCGAGGTGGAGTTCGCTGGCCATGACGGCCTTGTGCCGGGTCCGACCGTTGGCCGCAAGCGGACCGAATCTTGCCTTGCGACGTACAAGGCTTTGCAATGCTTGCGAAGCCATCGGTCCCGGCGCAATTTTGCGCGGAAAGAGGGGCTGGTCCGCTTGAACGAAGGGATCAAATCTGCCAATGTCGCGCGCCGCCGATAGGACAGCTATACTGACCATTCGACGCGACCCGCGAAAACCCTCGGCCGCAAGGCCCACGGCGCCCGAAAAGGCGTGACGGACAATCGCGGTCGTGCGAGAGACGCGGCCGAATTGGAGCGAGCGATGAGCGGTGCGGGACACGACGGCACAAGGCGAAAACCGGGGCGAGAAGCTCCGGCGCGCATGCGCTGAACCGCCCCGAACCGCTGACGACTGAGGAAGCCCGCCATGACTGAATATTTCGCCCACGACCCGCACCTGCCCGGTCCGCAGGGTCTCTACGATCCCTCCAAGGAGCATGACGCCTGCGGCGTCGGCTTCGTTGCGGACATGAAGAACCGCAAGACCCACGAGATCGTGCAGATGGGTCTGCGCATCCTCATGAACCTCGACCATCGCGGCGCGGTGGGCGCGGATCCCAAGCTCGGCGACGGCTGCGGCATTCTCGTGCAGATCCCGCACACGTTCTTCGCGGAAGAATGCGCCAAGCTCGGCTTCAACCTGCCCGAGCCCGGCAACTACGGCATCGGCCAGTTCTTCATGCCGACCGACACCGGCCTGCGCGAAAAGGTGCGCGAGACGGTTGCGCGCGTGCTGGACGAAGAGGGCCTGTCGCTGCTCGGCTGGCGCGAGGTTCCCGTCGATTCCTCCGACCTCGGCGAGGCGGTGAAGGAAGTCGAGCCGGCGCATCGCCAGCTCTTCGTCGGCCGCGGCCCGGGCATCACGAGCGAGGACGATTTCGAGCGCAAGCTCTACGTCGCGCGCAAGGCCATCTCCAACGCGCTCTATGCGATGGAGGGCCGCGTGATGGCGACCTTCTATCCGGTCTCCATGTCCTGCCGCACCATCGTCTACAAGGGCATGGTCCTCGTCAGCCAACTCGGCGGCTATTACAAGGACCTGTCGGACCCGCGGTTCATTTCCGCGCTCGCGCTCGTCCACCAGCGCTTCGCCACCAATACGTTCCCGTCCTGGCGGCTCGCGCATCCCTATCGCATGGTCGCGCACAACGGCGAGATCAACACGCTGCGCGGCAACGTAAACTGGATGGCCGCGCGCCAGGCGTCGGTCGAATCGAAGCTGTTCGGCAACAACATCTCGAAGCTCTGGCCGATCTCCTACGAGGGCCAGTCGGACACGGCGTGCTTCGACAACGCGCTCGAGTTCCTCGTGCAGGGCGGCTATTCGCTCGCGCACGCGATGATGATGCTGATCCCGGAAGCCTGGGCGGGCAACCCGCTGATGGATGAGGGCCGCCGGCACTTCTACGAATATCACGCGGCGCTGATGGAGCCTTGGGACGGCCCCGCCGCGGTCGCCTTCACCGACGGCCGCCAGATCGGCGCGACGCTCGACCGCAACGGCCTGCGTCCGGCCCGCTATCTCGTGACCGACGATGGCCTCGTCGTCATGGCGTCCGAAATGGGCGTGCTGCCGATCCCGCAGGAGAAGATCGTCACCAAGTGGCGCCTGCAGCCGGGCAAGATGCTGCTCGTCGACCTCCAGGAAGGCCGCATCGTCGGCGACGAGGAGATCAAGGCGCAGCTTTCAGAAGCCCATCCTTACAAGGACTGGGTCGCGCGTACGCAGATCGTGCTGGAGGACCTCCGGCCGGTCGAACCACGCTCCTCGCGCACCGACGTGTCGCTGCTCGATCGCCAGCAGGCGTTCGGCTACACGCAGGAAGACACCGCGATCCTGATGGCGCCCATGGCCGTGACCGGCCAGGAGGCCGTGGGCTCGATGGGCACGGACACGCCGATCTCGGCTATGTCCGACCGCTCGAAGCTGCTCTACACCTATTTCAAGCAGAACTTCGCGCAGGTGACGAACCCGCCGATCGACCCGATCCGCGAGGAGTTGGTGATGAGCCTGCTCTCCTTCATCGGGCCGCGTCCGAACATCCTCGATCTGGAAGGTACCTCGCGCCGCAAGCGCCTGGAGGTCCGCACCCCGATCCTGACCAATGACGATCTCGAGAAGATCCGCTGTATCGGCCATTACGAGGACCGCTTCGACACCAAGACGATCGACTTCACCTATCCGGCGCGCGAGGGTGCGGCCGGAATGGGCGGCGCCGTGGCGCGGCTCTGCGAGCGCGCGGAAGCTGCGGTCCATGGCGGCTACAACATCATCATCCTGTCCGACCGGCAGGTCGGGCCGGACCGCATCCCGATCCCGGCGCTGCTGGCGACGGCGGCGGTGCATCATCACCTGATCCGCAAGGGCCTGCGCACCTCGGTCGGCCTCGTCGTGGAATCCGGCGAGCCGCGCGAGATCCATCATTTCTGCTGCCTTGCCGGCTACGGCGCCGAGGCGATCAACCCCTATCTCGCCTTCGACACCCTGCTCGACCAGCATGAGCAGGGCGCCTTCCCCGAGGAGGTCGATGCCGACGAGGTGGTGAAGCGCTACATCAAGTCGGTCGGCAAGGGCGTGCTCAAGGTGATGTCCAAGATGGGCATCTCGACCTACCAGTCCTATTGCGGCGCGCAGATCTTCGACGCCGTCGGCCTGAAGAGCGCCTTCGTCGACAAGTTCTTCTTCGGCACGGGCACGGCGATCGAGGGCGTCGGCCTCGACGAGATTGCCGAGGAAAGCGTGCGTCGGCATCGCGACGCCTTCGGCGACTCGCCGCTCTACCGCAACAGCCTCGATATCGGCGGCGAGTACATGTACCGCGTCCGCGGCGAGGACCATGTCTGGAAGCCGGACGTGGTCGCCTCGCTCCAGCATGCGGTGCGCCTCAACGCGCAGGATCGCTACGAGGAGTTCGCGCAGCAGGTCAACGACGATGCGCAGCGGCTCAGCACCATCCGCGGCCTGTTCAAGGTCAAGATGGCCACCGATAACGGCCGCGCGCCCGTGCCGCTGGAGAGCGTCGAACCCGCCGCCGAGATCGTGAAGCGCTTCGCCACCGGCGCGATGTCCTTCGGCTCGATCTCGCGCGAGGCGCACGAGACGATCGCGCTCGCGATGAACCAGATCGGCGGCAAGTCGAACACCGGCGAGGGCGGCGAGGAACCGATCCGCTTCCGCCCGATGCCGGATGGCCGCTCGAAGCGCTCGGCGATCAAGCAGGTCGCGTCCGGCCGCTTCGGTGTCACCACCGAATATCTCGTCAATGCCGACGTGATGCAGATCAAGGTGGCGCAGGGCGCCAAGCCCGGCGAGGGCGGCCAGCTGCCCGGCCACAAGGTCGACGCCAAGATCGCCCGGACCCGGCATTCGACGCCGGGCGTCGGCCTGATCTCGCCGC
>CAMFKC010000222.1 GCA_945956975.1 uncultured Methylocystaceae bacterium
GTGTAGGCCAGCCCCTTGTCACGCGCCCAGCGTCCGACGGAATCGTAGTCGATCTGGATCAGCGCGCCCAGAAACTTCCGGCCCTCGCCGACGACGATCGCTTCCTTGATCAGGCCGGTGTCCTTCAGCGAGTTCTCGATTTCCGACGGAGCGATGTTCTTGCCGCCCGATGTGATGATGATCGCCTTCTTGCGATCGACCACCGCGATTTCGCCATTGTCGAGCACGTCGACGATGTCGCCGGAATGCAGCCAGCCCTCATCGTCGACAGTCGACCTCGAGGCGGAATCGTCCATGAAATAGCCCTTGAACACGCCGGGGCTGCGCAAGACGATCTCGCCATCGTCGAGCAGCCGCCAGTCCGTGCCGTCGATCGGCAGGCCGGCGGCCCCGATCCGCATGGCTTTCGGCGTCTGCACGAAGCCGACGCCGCCACACTCGGTCAGGCCGTAGCCCTGCGCCACCGGTATGCCGATGATATCGAAGAAACGGATCGTCTCGGGCGAAACGGCCGCGCCCGCGCACAAGCGCACGCGGCTGCGGTCAAGGCCGAGGTGTCTCTGCAGATTTCGATACAGCAGTAGCCAATGCAGGCCGTATTCGAGCTTGTCCAGCGCGCGCGAACTGCCGCTTTGGCGGCGGTCTGACAGGGCGCGGCCACGCTTCAGAGACCAGTCTGCCGCCTTGCGCTGGAGCCAATTGCTGTCGCCCAGGCGAAACATGAAATTCTGCTGCATCTTTTCATAGATGCGCGGCACGCCGACGAAGGAAATCGGCGCGATCTCGCGCACGTTGGCCGCGACCGTGTCGATCGATTCCGCAAAATTCACGACGCCGCCGATGACGAGTTGCGTGACCATGGAATAGCAGCGTTCGGCGACGTGGCAGAGCGGCAGGTAGCAGATCGTCTCGAAGCGCGGATGTTCGAGGTCGGTGGCTTTGGCGTAACGGTCGGCGGCGTAGACGAGATTGCGGTGGCTGAGCATGGCCCCCTTCGGCGGGCCCGTCGTGCCGGACGTATAGACCATGATCGCGACATCGTCGGGCTTGCAAGCGTCGATCTCGCGGTCGAGCAAATCGTCCGCACTCACCTGCGCGTCGCGCCACACGCGACCGCGCTCGAGCAGCGCCTCGAACGACATGAGTTTCGGGTCGCTGTAATTCCGAAGGCCCTTCATGTCGACGCAGACGATCGCCTGCACGCCGGGCAAGCCGTCGCCGTTGGCGATGGCGTCGAAAACTTTATCGGTCTGCTCCTGGTCGCCGGTGAAAACGACACGGGCGCCACAATGGCGCACGATATACTGGAGCTCGGGCCATGGATTGGTCGGATAGATGCCGACGACTGGCGCGCCCAGCATCTCGGCGCCGAGGTCGGCATAGTACCATTCCGGCGTATTCTCGCTGGCGATCGCTATGCGCTCGCCACGCGCCAGCCCGAGAGACTGAAGGCCGAAGGCGACCAGCTTGGCCGTCTCGTAGTAATACGCCCAGGTGAAGCGTTTCCAGATCCCGTGCTCCTTCTCGCGAATGGCGAGCGCATCCGGATGCGCCTTCGCGCGCAGGCGCAGCAGAGCGGGTATGGAGATGTCGCAGGCCTGTCGGCGCGCGGCGAGGCTCTCGATGCCCTCAGAGCGCATCGGCGAGGCTCCCGGCGAATTCCGCAGGCCGTCCGCGGCGGCCGAGGTAGGCGTCGAGCACGGCCGGGTCGTTGCGGACCTCGTCCGGCGTGCCGCCGGCGATCTTCTGGCCGAAATTCAGCACCTGCACACGGTCCGAAATGTCCATGACGACGCGCATGTCGTGTTCGATCATCAGAACCGTGATGCCGAGCTCGTCGCGGATGTCGAGCACGAAACGGGCGATGTCCTCGGTCTCCTCCTGGTTCATGCCCGAAACCATTTCGTCGAGCAGCAGCAGCTTCGGCTCGCAGGCGAGCGCGCGGGCAAGTTCGACGCGCTTCTGCTGGCCGTAGGAGAGCTGGCCGACGATAGCGTTGCGGATGTTCTCGATCTCGAGGAACTCGACGATCTCCTCGACCTTTTCGCGCGCGGCGATCTCTTCCGCGCGCGTGCGGCCGAAGAACAGCGCGGCTTCCAGGACGCTCGATTTCGTGTGCACGTGGCGGCCGACGAGAATGTTCTCGACCACGGTGCCGTGCTTGAAAAGCGCGAGGTTCTGAAAGGTGCGTCCGATGCCGAGCCTTGCGAAATTGGCGGGGCGCTCGCGGGTGATGTCCGCGCCGTCGAAGACGATACGGCCGCTCGACGGGCGCAGCACGCCGCTGACCAGGTTGAACAGCGATGTCTTGCCGGCTCCGTTGGGGCCGATCACGCTGCAGATCTCGCCGCGCGCGACGTCGAACGAAACTTCCGACACGGCCTTGAGGCCGCCGAAGGCCTTGGTGAGCGCGTCGAGCTGGAGAAGGGGCGCGGTCACGACAGCCACCTCTTGCGACGCTTGTAGTGCTTGACGTCGCGCATGGATTTCTTTGCGCCCGACGTGCCGGCGCCGAGATAGAATTCCTGCACGTCCTCGTTCTTCGCCAGCTTTTCGGCGGAGCCGTCCAGCACGATGCGGCCGTTCTCGAGAACGTAGGCGTAGTCGGCGATCTCCAGCGCGCGCGCCGCATTCTGCTCGACCAGCAGGACGGTCAGGTCGAGCTTCTTCTTGAGATCGACGATGACCTCGTAGATGCGGTCGATGATCATGGGCGCGAGGCCGAGCGAAGGCACGGCAAGCGCCAACAGGCGCGGTCCGCTCATCAGGCCGCGCGCGATGGCCAGCATCTGCTGCTCGCCGCCGGACATGTAGCCTGCAATCTGGTCGCGACGCTCGTGCAGGCGGGGGAAGAGCTCAAAAGCCTGCTCGCGGCGCTCGCGTGTCAGCGCGGCGGAGACGGTGAAGCCGCCGACCTGCAGGTTCTCGTCCACCGTGAGCGCGGGGAAGATTTGGCGGCCTTCGGGCACATGGACGACGCCGCGGCGCACGATCTCGTCGGGCGCCAGCGCGCTGATGTCGGCGCCCTCGAGATGGATCGACCCATTGTCGATCTTGCCATCCTCGGCATAGAGGATGCCCGACATGGCCTTGAGCATCGTGCTCTTGCCGGCGCCGTTCGATCCGAGCAGGGCGACCAGTGCGCCTTTGTCGGCCTGCAGGCTGACGTCGCGCACGGCCTCGATCGCGTCGTCGTAGACTACCTGCAGGTTGCGGAACTCGATCATCGGCGTGGCCGGGCTCGCGCTGACCGCTGATGCTCGAGAGTGCGCCTGCGTCGTCATGCGGTCAGTGCGCCGGTTGCGGCGCTTTGGCCCGCTCTGCGACGATCGCGTCGACGACGAGCTTGGCCGTTTCAGCGCAGGCCTGCGTGCCGCCGTTGCCGTAATCCTTCACGGCGTCGCCGACCTGCCAGAGGCCGCGCACGGTGCTGTCTCGCGGCAGGTCGTAGCCGGCACAGGCGCGCTGCGCCGGCCATTCGTCGCGCATCACGCGGATGGAGAGCATCTTGGTCTTCGCGTCGAAGCCAGGGAATTGCTCACGCAGATCCTCGAGCCCTTCGGCCACCTCCGCCTCGCTGTCGAAATCGCCGAGCGCCGGCTTGGGCACCGCATAGGCGACATAGAGATGCCAGCCGGGCGGCGCCAGTTCGGGGCAGGCGGCGGTCATGTTCGCCATGTTGCAGAGCCGGCGCGTCTTGCCGAACGTGACGATGCCCGGCGCGTTGAAGAGAGGTTCGCGGCTGGCGAAATTGTAGACGATGTTGGCGGCCGGGCGCAGGTCGGACACGCGCTGCACATAGTCCGCCGGGAAGGCGTCGGCGCCGGCGAGCGCGACCGTGCCCTTCGGGCCGGCGTTGCTGATGACGCAATCCGTGGCGATGCGGACCGTTTCGTCCCCGCGCTGCACGATCACGGCGCTGACCGCCCCGTTCTCGATCTCGATTCGCTGCGCGGGCGATGACAGCCAGACCTCGCCCTTCTTCGCGACGGCGTCGGCGAGCGATTGCCACACGCCGATCGTGCCGTTGGGCGAGAAGCCGAAGCGCTTGAAGGCCCCCTTGCTGACGAAATAGGTGAGGAAGGCGCGCGCCGGCAATTCGTCTGCATTACAGGCGAAAATCGCCGCGCAGAGATTGCGGAAGATCGCGTGGACGCTCTCGTTCTTCGTAAAACCCGAGAGCCATTCGGCGGTCGACTGGCGGCCGTCGGGCAGGGCGCCGGTGCGAGCTTCTGCGAACTTGTCGAGAATGCGCGCCGCCTGCTTGGTCATCTGCCCGAGCAGCAGGCCCCAGCCGCCCTTGCCCACGTCGACGACCTTGTGATCGAGATAAAAGGCCGACGCCGGCTCGGGAAAACGCAGATCGAGCGGCGCGCCGACGAGATGGAAGGTTTCCTCGAAGACGCCGCCGACCTCCAGCGCGATGGCGCCTTCGTTGACGATGAAGCCGTCGATTGAATTGGTGGTCGCACGGCCGCCGACCTTGTCGTGCGCCTCGACCAGGATCGGCCGGAAACCCTGATGAACGAGCCGTGCTGCGGCGCATAAGCCGCCGGCGCCCGCGCCGATGACGACGGCGTCGGCATGAATCTCTCTCATGCGGTCCCTCCCGGCCCGACGCGGCGTTATCGCTCTTGTGGCCAGCGCTACATTCCTAATATAAACCGGACGACCGTTCAACTATTTTGATCGTTGCCGAATAGGATTTACAAGGCTTCTGCGTCCTGCTGAATTTCGGGCGAGGAATCGGATTGACATGGCGCGCACGCGATCGGCGAATTACGAGGACATTCAGCTCGGCATCCTGAAAAAGGCCGCGCGGCTTTTCGCGTCTCACGGCTACGAGCGCACGTCGATTGGCGATCTCGTGAAGGCCTGCGATCTCTCGCGCGGCGCGATCTACCATTATTTCGAATCCAAGGAGGCTATCCTCTTCGCCATGATGGACACGCTGGTGCGCGGCCTGCTGGAGACTTTGCAGGAGGCAGCGGCGATAGAGGCCGAGCCGGTCGAGCGGCTCGAAAACATCATCATGGCCTTTGTGGAATCGAACGCCCGGTCGCCGGATGAACAAGTCATCCTGCTGAACGATCTCGGCGCACTGAGCCGCGCCGAGCAGAAGCAGATTCATGCGATCGAGAAGCAGATCGTCGACCTCGTCGGCGAGGCGATCGTGGCGGCCGACGCGCGCGGGCTGATCACGCCGAAGACCCGCAAGGTCTATACGATGATGCTGTTCGGCATGATCAACTACACCTACACCTGGTACGATGCGAAGGGCCCGGTGAAGCCGCGCGAACTCGCGCGC
>CAMFKC010000223.1 GCA_945956975.1 uncultured Methylocystaceae bacterium
GAATATGCCTGACCAGTTCGCCGACGATCGTCTCGATCTCGTGCGGCAGCGTCCCGCCATTGGTGTCGCAGAGAACCACCCAGCGCGCGCCGTTGTCGTAGGCGGCCTTCGCGCAGGCGATGGCGTATGCGGGATTAGCCTTATAGCCGTCGAAGAAATGCTCGCAATCGACGATGGCCTCGCGCCCCCTAGCGATGGCGTAGGCGACGCTGTCGCTGATCCCCTCGAGATTGTCCTCAAGCGAACATTCGAGCGCGACATGGACCTGGTAGTCCCAGGTCTTGGCGACATAGACGATCGTGTCGCAATCGGCGGCGACGAGGCCGGCGACGCCGGGATCGTTGGCGGCGGAGCGGCCGGCGCGCTTGGTCATGCCGAAGGCGGCGAATTTCGCCTTCACCTTCGGACGCTTGCCGAAAAACTCCGTGTCGAGCGGATTGGCGCCGGGATAGCCGCCCTCGATGTAATCGATCCCAAGATCATCCAGCATCTTCGCAATGGTGCGCTTGTCGTCGAGCGAGAAATCGACGCCGGTCGTCTGCGCGCCGTCGCGCAGCGTGGTGTCAAACAGGGTCAGTCTTTCGCGGGCCATCAGTGCGGCTTTCCTTCGGCGGCCGGCGCCGCCAGCTGCTTCTTCATCGTGGTGTTGGCGAACCATTCGCCATTGAGCGAGACGGTGTTGCGCTGTGTCGCGACATAGCCGCGGCCCTTGAAGAAGTCGTGCGCGACGTCGGAGGCGTCGGTCTCGATCTCCTTCACGCCCCTTGCGAGAGCGAGCTTTTCCACCGCGTCGACCAGCGCGGTCGCGACGCCCTCGCGCGCGTGATCGGGCGAGACGTAGAGCAGGTCGAGATGGCCGTTCTGGAACGAGGCGAAACCCGCGATCTCGCGTTCACGGATGGCAACCAGCGTGAGCGCGCTGGCGAGCCGCTGCGCAAAGGCCGCGACATCGTCGGAAGCCGCCGCCCATGCCGCGCGCTGGTCGTCGGAATAATCCTCCTCGGCGAGAATTTCGACGCTGGCGCGGAAGAGCCGCGCTAGCGCGGGCGCGTCGGCGGGCAGGAAGGGGCGGAGGGAGATGGTCATGGGGCCTCTCCGATTTCAGAACAATCAGCGTCGCGCCCCTCCCTCCCCTTCATGGGGAGGGTCCGCCGCGAAGCGGCGGGGGTGGAGCCCGAACGACAGGGAGAAGCGCTCACCGCTTCACCTCCCACGTGGTCGTGCCGTCCTTGTTGTCCTTGATCGTGACGCCCATCGCGACGATCTCGTCGCGGAGGCGGTCGGATTCCGGCCAGTTCTTCGCGGCGCGCGCGGCGAGGCGGGCCGCGATGAGGGTTTCGACCTTGTCGGCGTCGACCGAAACGAACTCGACATGCGGCTTCTTGAGTTCCGAGCGAGAGGCGAGGCCGAGGAAGACGAGATTTGCCGCGAGCTGGCGATGCGCGTCGTCCTGCCCCTCGCCCGCCGTATTGAACAGCCGGTCGAGCGACGTCAGCGCGGCATGCGTGTTGAGGTCATCCGAGAGCGCCGCGACCACGTCATCGGACGGCGCCTGCGACGCGGCCTCGCCGTCGAGCGCCAGACGCGCGGCGCGCATCCAGGTGTCGAGCTTCCGGCGCGCTTCCTCGAGCGCCTTTGCCGTGAAGTCGATCGGCTGACGGTAATGCGTCCGCAGCATCGCGAGGCGCAAGACGGGGCCGGACCAGACATGCCCGCCAAATCTCTCCGTATGCAGCAACTCGTTTATCGTCACGAAATTTCCTGCGCTCTTCGACATCTTCTCGCCTTCGACCTGCAGGAAGCCGTTGTGCATCCAGACATTGGCCATGACTTGCGTGTCGAAGCAGCAGCGCGATTGCGCGATTTCGTTTTCGTGGTGGGGGAAGACGAGGTCGATGCCGCCGCCGTGGATGTCGAACACTTCGCCCAGATGCTTCCAGCTCATCGCCGAGCATTCGATGTGCCAGCCCGGGCGTCCCCTGCCCCAGGGGCTGTCCCAGCCGGGCTCGCTGGCGGACGAGGGCTTCCACAGCACGAAATCCATGTCGCCCTTCTTGTAGGGCGCGACATCGACGCGGGCGCCGGCGATCATCTCGTCGAGCGGGCGGCGCGACAGGCGGCCGTACTCGGGCATGGACGGCACGGAGAAGAGCACATGGCCATCAGCCGCATAGGCGTGGCCGCCGGCGATCAGCCGCTCGATGATGGCGATCATCTCGGCGATGTGCTCGGTGGCGCGCGGCTGCACATCGGGCTCGAGGCAGCCGAGCGCCTTCACGTCCGCCTGGAAGATCTCGTTGGTCTGCTCGGTGAGTTCGCGGATCGATATGCCGCGTTCGGCGGCGCGCGCGTTGATCTTGTCATCCACGTCCGTGATGTTGCGGACGTATTTGACGTGGCTCTCGCCGTAGAGATGGCGCAGCAGCCGGTAGAGCACGTCGAACACGATGACGGGCCGTGCATTGCCGATATGGGCATAGTCGTAGACCGTGGGGCCGCACACATACATGCGCACGTTGGCCGCATCGATGGGGACGAAGTCCTCCTTCGTGCGCGTCAGCGTATTGTAGAGCCTCAGGCTTGGCGTCGGCATGAATCGGTCCTTGGGCCTGCCGGCCGGACCATCGAAATCGCGTGAAAACGTGACGGATCCAGCCAGCGGGTGGGCTAGCGGATAATAATGCTCCGGCAGATGCAGGCAGCGAGCGTCATGGCCGGACCATGATGGCAAGTCGCCGCCCGCGTCAAGCCCGCATGGCTGCTCTCCGGGCGCTCGATCTTAACCGTTTGGAAACCGCCGCCGCGGAATATCGGGGCGCAGTCGGAAATCCCTGTTCCCCCGAGCCCAGTCATGACTTTCGTCGAGTTCGAGCACCGCGTCCTGCCCCGCATCATCCTGCCGCTGATGGCGGGCCTCGCGCTGCTGGCGGTCGCCGGCCGCGGGCAGGTCCAGGCCGCCGGCCGCAATTCCTTCGTCATCAACGACAGCGAGGGATACGGCATCACGGATTGCCTCATCAACGGCACGGCCTGCGGCCGTATCGTGGCGGACGCCTGGTGCGAAGCGCATGGATTTGGCCAGTCGGTCGCCTTCGGCCGCGCCGACGACGTGACCGGCGCGCTCAAGCCCGACGAAAAAGCCGACGACAAGGCGAAACTGCAGCCGGTCGCCAATCAGGTGCGGTCGAACGCGCTGATCGTCACCTGCGAGAACTGAAGCGGCGCCCGGCCGCTCGTTCAATCCTTCGCGAAGTCGCCGCAACGCACGACCTCGTTGGTCGCGCCCCAGGGCTGGATCGCCACGGCGGAAGTCGAATTCTTCGGCGAACCGTCGATCAGCTTGTCTGAATAGACCATATAAACCAGCACGTTGCGCTTGGCGTCGCAGCCGCGCACGATCTGCATCCGCTTGAACACCAGCGACCGGCGTTCGCTGAAGACCACGTCGCCCTGCGAGAACTTTCCCGAAATCTTGATCGGCCCGTACTGGCGGCAGGCGATGGAGACGTCCGACAATTCCTCGGCCACGCCGAACATGCCCGAGACGCCGCCCTTTTCCGGAACGGTGTAGTGGCAGACGACGCCGTCGACGAGCGGATCGTCGATGGCGTAGGTCGCCAGCTTGTCGTTAGGCGTGAGCATCTTGAAGGTCGTCGACTTGCGGAAGATCAGCTCCTGCGCGGCGGCCGGGCCGGCCGCAAAGCCAAGGCCGAGCGCGGCGGCAAACAGGATGCGGGCGGTTTTCGACGGCGACATTGATCTCTCCGGGGACCACGACGGGCGGGGCGCGGCACATATGGCCATTGCCGTGGCGCGCGAAAAGAGGCAAGGCCCGCGCCAGCCTGTTTTGGCGTTTCGGCGCGACATCGCCACAATCGCCGCCCAGAACAGATTCGTCCGACGCGCCCCGAGAGACCAATCGACATGAATTTCCTTGCCGGCCTGAGGCCTGCCGGCATCGTCCTGGCCCTGTCGCTTGCCGCCCTGCCCGCCACGCGCGCGGCGGCGCAGGTCGACTGCGCGCGGCTCGCCAGCCAGATCGCGGCGCTTGGCAACGGCGGCGGCGGCTCGCAGCAGGCGGCGGCGGCCGCCAACCGCCAGCAGGCCGAACTCGGCCGGTTGGCCGCACACGCCCGCTCGATCGGTTGCAACCGCGCCCATTTCCTGTTCTTCGACGACCGGCCCGCGCAATGCGACGGGCTCAATGCGCGCATCGAGGGCCTTCGCGCCAGCGTCGCCCAATTGCAGCGCGCGGCCTATGGCGGGGGCGGCGCGCGCCAGCAATTGCAGAACCAGTTCGACGCCTATTGCCGTGGCCAGCGCGCGCCCGACTTCATCGAGCGGCTTTTCGGCGGGCGCGACCAGATCGTCTATCCGCCGGCCGGCCAGCCCGACGACGGCGCCATCGTGGAGCCTCAGGATTCGACGCCGCGCGGCGGCTCGGAGGCGATCTGCGTGCGCACCTGCGACGGATCGTTCTTCCCGATCTCCTATTCCGCGCGGCGCGCCAGCCTCGGCGATCTCCAGGAAATGTGCACGGCGCTCTGCCCGGCCTCGGAGGTCAAGCTCTACACGCGCGCGCCGCGCGACATGAAGACCGCCGTCTCGATTGACGGCGACGCCTACACCAACCTCGCCAACGCCTTCAAATACGAGAAGCAGGTCGTGCCGGAATGCTCGTGCCGCAAGCCCGGCCAGAGCTGGGCCGAGGCTCTTGTGGACGCCGAAAAGCTGCTCGGCGAAGGCCGCAAGGGCGACATTATGGTAACGCCGGAGAAGGCCGAGGAATTGTCGCGGCCGCAGCAGCCGGGCCAGGCCGCGGGCAAGGCGAAGACCAAAGGCAAGGCCGCCGCCTTCGATCCCGAGGCGCTGCAAAAACTGCTCGACCGGCAAAAGCGAGCGGCTGACGCGGAGAGCGCCGCAGAACGCGACGCTGGCGCGCGGGCGCCCACGGCGAGCCAAGATTCGTCCGGCATCGACTTCCGCCAGCGCAACTGACGGGCTGCCTGCTTGCGTGGCGCGCGGCCACGCGGGACAAAAGCTCAGCCAGCGCCGTGCGGAGCCGCATCATGATTCAGGACAACACCCCAATGCCCGCCGAAGAGCCGAGCGGCGAACTGACCATCCGCGTCGTCGCCATGCCGGCGGACACCAACGCCAACGGCGACATCTTCGGCGGCTGGGTGCTGTCGCGCATGGACCAGGCGGGCGGCATCGCGGGCGTGGACCGCGCGCAGGGGCGCGTGGTGACGGTGGCGATCGAGGCGATGACTTTCGTGTAACCGGTGCGCGTCGGCGAC
>CAMFKC010000224.1 GCA_945956975.1 uncultured Methylocystaceae bacterium
GTCGAGCTGGCCGACCTTGCGCAGATAGGCCTTGTGGCCTTCCACGCCTACCATCAGCGCCATGCGCGCCGTGCCGATGTTGGAGGAATAGACGAAGACCTCCGGCACGCTCAGCGCGCGGTTCTTGGCGTGATAGTCGTGAATGCGGAAGCGGCCGGAGCGCAGCGCGTTGCGCGCGTCGATCTGCGAATTGAGCGTCACCTTGCCCGAGTCCAGCGCCATCGCGATCGTCAGCGCCTTGAAGGTCGAGCCCATTTCGAACACGCCGACATTCATGCGGTTGATATGGTCGGGCTTCAGCGCGTCGGAGGGATTGTTCGGATCGTAGTCGGGCAGCGAGGCCATCGCGATCACCTCGCCGGTGTTCACGTCGAGGATTGCCGCGGCCGCCGCCTTCGCCTTGAAATGCTCCATGCCCTTGGCGAGTTCGTCGCGCAGCGCGAAGGTGGCGCGGGCGTCGATGGAGAGCTTGATCGGCTTCAGGTTCTCGGCGCTCAGGTTGAAGCCCGCGCCGTGGAGATCGGCGAGCCCCTGCCCGTCGATGTATTTCTCCATGCCGGCGATGCCCTGGTTGTCGACATTGGTGAAGCCCAGGACATGCGCGGCGAGCGGCCCGTTGGGATAGACGCGCTTGTTCTCGGGCCAGAAGCCGATGCCGGGCAGGCCGAGGCGGTAGACTTCCTGCTGCTGCTTCGGCGTCACCTCGCGCTTGACCCATACGAAGCCCTTGCGCGAGCCGAGCTTGTCGCGCAATTCGCGCGCGTCGAGATCGGGTATCACCGCGGTCAGCAGTTCGGTCGCCTCGTCCTTGTCGATGATGCGCCGCGGCTCGGCGAAGATCGACATGACGCGCACGTCGGTGGCGAGCACTTCGCCGTTGCGGTCGAGCATGTCGGGCCGCGCGGCGGCGGAGGCTGCGGCGGCGACCGCGCGCATGCTCTGCGGATCGGGCTTGAAGCCGAGCCAGATCAGCTTGCCCGCGATCACGCAATAGACGAGGCCGAAGCCGAGCGCGACGAGCCGGATCCGCCGGTCGCTCTTCTCAAGCTTGGTGGAGATCAGGCTCTTCGCCCAGGCGCGGAACCGTTCGCCGCGCGTCGGCGCCAACGGCGTCGGCGCGATTTCGAAGCCGTCGTCCGCCTCGTTGCTTTCCTGCGGAGCCGTGTGATGCTGCTCGCTCATATCAGCGCTTCTTGGCCGGAGGGGTCGTGGCGGCGGGCGTTGCCGGCGCGGGCGGCCGCGTCGCAGATGGCGTGTTCGTCGGCTCGGACAGACCGAGCGCCTCGAGCTTCTTGCCAATTTCGTCGCCGCGTTGCGCGCGTTCCGGCAATTGCGCGAACGTGGCCATCTGGTTGGGGTGCGTCATGTCGAGTTCGGGCAGATATTTGTCGGCGAGCGGCGCGAGCCGGTCGGGGCGCGTCAAATGCTCCCATTCCGCGCGCTGCATGTTCAGGCCGTCGCGCTCCTGCTGGATCTGGCGCGTGAGCTTGGCGATCTGATCGGAGCGGTAGATCGTCTGATACTTGATCGTATAGGCGTAGACCGCCGAGCCGATCAGCGCGGCGGCGGCCAGAATATTGAGGAAGCGGATCACTTGCGCCGTCCTCCCTTTGCAGGTTCGCGATCGGGCAGAGCGGCGAGCGCGGCAAGCCTGGCGTCCAGCCCGAGCGCTGCGGCGTCGGTGCGGATGGCGACGCGCAGCTTGGCGGATCGCGCGCGTGGATTGGCGGCGGTTTCCGAGGCTGACGGAGCCACGGGGTGGCGCGTCTGCAGCGTGAATGTCGAGGGTGGCGGAACGGGCTCGCCCGGCAGCAGGCGCGAACGCGCCGCGCCACGGCCGGAACGTTGCGCGAAAAATTGCTTCACGATGCGATCTTCCAGCGAATGAAAGGTGACGACGGCGAGCGTTCCACCCTCGGCCAGGATTTCTTCCGCGCCGGCGAGCGCGCGCACGAGTTCGCCCAGTTCGTCGTTCACCGCGATGCGCAACGCCTGGAAGGTGCGGGTCGCCGGATGAATGTCGCCGGGCTTGCCGGGAATGGCGCGCTGCACGATGTCGGCCAACGCGGCAGTGGTCGTGATCGGCCCCGCTTCGCGCGCATTGACGATGAACCGTGCGATGCGCCGCGAGGCGTGATCCTCGCCATAGGCGTAGATGATGTCGGCAAGCCGCTCAGCGCTTTCCGTGTTGACGATGTCGGCGGCGCTGCGGCCAGCGCTCTCCATGCGCATGTCGAGCGGCCCGTCGAACCGGAATGAAAAGCCGCGCGCGGCCTGGTCGAACTGCATCGACGACACGCCGATGTCGAGCGCGACGCCGTCGACTTTCTCGACGCCAAGCGCGCGCAGTTCGGCGGCAAGATCGCCGAAGCGGGCGTGAACCAGCGTCAGACGCCCGCCCGACGCGGCGACGAGCCCTGCGCCGTCGCGGATCGCAGCGGGGTCGCGGTCGAAGGCGATGACGCGGGCGCCCGGAATGGCCAGAATGGCGCGCGAATAGCCTCCGGCCCCGAAGGTGCCGTCGACATAGAGACCGCCCTCGCGCGGGCGCAGTCCTTGGAGAACTTCCGGGAGAAGCACGGGAACGTGGCTGGCTGGTCCGCCTGCGGGGAGCGTCTCAGCATCCCCGCCGCCAGCCATCATTCCCGTGCTCCAGGCCCGGGCGGCGTGTGGCCCGCCGCCCCTCTGGCTCCGGTCAGTTTCCGTAAATCGCGCGCCCGGTTTCTGGCCTCTTCCTGCTGCGCGCGAAAACGTCCCGGCTCCCAGATCTGAAACTTGTGCCCCATGCCGACGAAGCTGACCTCCCCGGCAATGAAGGCTTGCGCCTTGCACTGGTCGCTCAACTGCACCCGGCCTTCCGGATCCACCTTGAGACGCTCGCTCATGCCCATCAGGGCCCGAGAAAGGATGTCCCGCTCCTCCGTGTAGGGAGGATAGGCTTCCAGCATGGCGTCCAGCTCCGCCAGAAGCGCATTCCCGCCGCAATCCACGGCCGGCGCATCCAGCGAGGGATGGACGAACAGTCCCTCGAACCCGTCCTTCGCCAGCACGCCGCGGAAGGGCGCCGGAACCGAGACGCGACCCTTCGCGTCGATCCGGCTGGTGAAATGGCCGAGAAAGAGCTCCCGTTCCGTCACGCTTACGCTCACCCGCACCGTTCGAGGTCGAATTTTCGCGCGTCATCCGCGCCGTCTCCGTTGAGGGGACGGTTTCGGAACTCTGATGCGCTGAACTCGACGGGATGATTTGGGATAGCATGGGATCTTATGGGCGTCAACGCGAATGTGAGTCGAAACGGGATTCCGGCTCCTGCTGCTGCATTAGGCTTCGTTAGTGTTAAGAGTTCGTTGACTGATCGGCGTTTTTCCGGCTTCTCGGGCCTGAGGACGCGCCTTTCGACAGACCGGCGCGGGGCGGACGGAGCCCGGCCGATAGGATTTCCGTCCCAATCCCCATGGGGAACGTTGCTGCGATGAACAAGATTATTTTCCTGATAGCTTTCGCGGTTCTTTTGGCGCCCGCCGCTCTCGCGCGGGCGCAGAAATCGGAGCCCGAGCCCACGATGGATGGCGTCGCCCGTTCTGCGAGCCTGATGCGGGAGATCGGGGCCGCCTGCCCTCTGCTGATGGAGGTCAACACGGAGCTGGCCGAGCGATATGTCAGCGCCTTCATCGAGAGCGGGGAGCAGGCCTTCGGCAAGGCGGATTTCGACACGGCGCTGGAGGCCGAATATGCCCGCCGCGCCGCGGAGGTGAAGCAGAAGACGCCGGAGAGTTGGTGCCTCGACCAGCGCGCCCGCCTGCGCGACATGGGCGGGGCGGACCTCTTCAAAAAGTGAAAACGCCAGTCGGCCTGTAAGCCGGGTTCTGTAAGGCTGCCCGCGCGAGCGCGCGCAGCGCGATGGCCATTCCTCTGGGACGGCCGTTACCGGCCGCCTCTAGCAACCAACCCGGGCGACGGCCCGGAGACGGGCTGTGCCTGCGCGAGCGCAGACCCTGTCGCCCCTATTCGGTTTTGCTCCCGGCGGGGCTTGCCATGCCGCAGACGTTGCCGCCCGCGCGGTGCGCTCTTACCGCACCCTTTCACCCTTGCCCGCGCCCGAAGGCGTTGGCGGTTTGCTTTCTGTGGCGCTTTCCCTGGGGTCGCCCCCGCCGGACGTTATCCGGCGCCGTATCTCCGTGGAGCCCGGACTTTCCTCTGCCCGAAGGCAGCGGCCATCCGGCCGACTGGCGGCTTGGGGATAGGCGCGGGCGGGATGATTTGCAAGCACGACAGGCGCCCGATGCGCCAGACGGGTGGCGCCGCGCGCGGCTTCATGGGACCATGCGCATACGCCGGGCGCAGGCCCGTAGCGAAAAACGGGAGGACGAATGTTCAGTCACGTCATGATCGGCTCGAACGACATCGAGCGGTCCAAGAAATTCTACGACGCGCTCTTCGCCGCGATCGGCGGCAAGCCGGCGATCACCGACCCCAAGGGACGCCTCATCTACATGCACAATGGCGGCGTCTTCCTGGTGACCAAGCCGATCAACGGCGAGCCCGCCCATCACGCCAACGGCGGCACGATCGGTTTCGCGGTCAACAGCCCCGAAGAAGCGCACGCCTGGCACGACGCCGGCGTGGCCAATGGCGGCACCGCGATCGAAGATCCGCCGGGCGCGCGTGGCGAAGCGCCGCGCCAGCTCTACCTCGCCTATCTGCGCGATCCCGACGGCAACAAGATCTGCGCCATGAAGCGTATGTAGGCTTCGACTGTCATCCCGGACGCGCGCAGGGCGCGCGATCCGGGACCCAGCCCCATTTCCCATAAGCAACAGCCGCAGCCCATGCGGCGGAGGAAACGCATGGCTCTCGATCCCGCGTTGCGCGACAGGATTCTGGCCTCGGTGGACGCAGGCTTCGCCGAGCAGATCGCCTTCACGCAGGACCTCGTGCGCTTCGAGAGCGTGCGCGGCGCCGAACACGCCTGCCAGGATTTCGTCTTTCGCGCGCTGCGCGAACGCGGCTACACGATGGACCGCTTTCCGATGGACCGCGCCGCCATCGCCAATCATCCCGGCGGCTCGCCCTGGTCGGACCAGCATTCCGAAGCGCCCATCGTCGTCGGCGTGCATCATCCGCGCGAGGAGAAGGGCCGCTCGCTGATCCTGCAGGCGCATGTCGATGTCGTGCCGACGGGCCCCCACGACATGTGGAGCCGCCACCCCTTCGATCCCGCCATCGAGGGCGACTGGCTCTATGGCCGCGGCGGCGCCGACATGAAGGCCGGAC
>CAMFKC010000225.1 GCA_945956975.1 uncultured Methylocystaceae bacterium
CTTCGGCTTCGGGATACCGCTGCTCGGTTCTGCGCTCGTCATGTTCGCGGCGCTGACGGTGTTTCTGCTCTCGGTGATCGGCGTGTCGCTGTTCGTGTCCTCGGTGGCGACCAACCAGCAGCAGGCGATGATGGGGACGATGGTCGTCATCATGCCCGCGATGATGTTGTCGGGCTTTTCCTCGCCCGTGCAGAACATGCCGGACTGGCTCCAGCCGCTGGCGATGGCCAATCCGCTGACGCATATCCTCGTCATCCTGCGCGGGCTCTTCCTGCGCGACATGCCGGTGGCGCTGGCCGCGCAGCGGATCTGGCCCATGGCGGCCATGGCTTTCGTCAGCATCGCCGTCGCCGCCTGGATGTTCCGCCGCAAGGTCCAGTAGACTTTCGCGCATGAATCGCACGACAGCCCGCGCCAATGGCGTTCCCGACGACATTCTCGACGCGCTCGACGCCGCCGGCGTTGCGCCCACGTGGCATTTTCATCCCGCCGCCCCGACCGTCGCGGCAGCGATGGAGCACTGGAAGGACATCGCCGGCGCGCACGCCAAGAACCTGTTCTTCAAGGACGCCGGCGGACGGCTCTGGCTCTTGACCGCGCTCGCGGAGCGGCGGCTCGACCTCAAGGGCCTGCCCAAGATCATGGGCTCGAAGCGGCTCTCCTTTGGCAGCGCCCCGCTGCTGGAGGAGGTTCTGGGCGTCACGCCCGGCTCCGTCACGCCGCTCGCTGCGCTGCGCGACCGCGCGGGGCGCGTGACGGTGGCGCTGGATGCGGAGCTGATGCGGGCGGCGACCGTCAATGTGCATCCTTTGGTCAACACCGCGACGATCGGCATGGCGCCGTCGCAGCTCGTGACGTTCCTCGAGGCGTGCGGCCATGCGCCGCTGATCGTCGAGCTCGGCCCGCTTTGACGCCGCGTTCAAGCCGGGCGACGATCCGCCTTTCGCGATGGAGGCCCCCATGCGGCAGATCTGGATCGAGAAGTTCGGCGCGCCCGACGTCCTGAAGGTTAAGGAGGCGCCCGACCCTGCCCCCGCCGCCGGCGAAATCCGCGTGCGCGTGGAAGCCAGCGGCGTCAATTTCGCCGACATCATGGGCCGGCTCGGCATCTATCCCGACCTGCCGCCCATCCCCGTCGTGCCGGGCTACGAGGTCGCGGGCCGGGTGGACGCCGTCGGCGCGGGCGTCGACGCTTCATGGATCGGGCGCGACGTCATCGCCATGACACGGTTCGGCGGCTATGCGGACGTCGTCTGCGCCCCGCAGGGCCAGGTGTTCGCGCGGCCGGAGGGGATGTCGGCCCTCGAGGGCGCGGCGCTGCCGGTCAATTACATCACGGCGTGGCAACTCGTGGTCGCCATGGGCGGTCTGAAGAAGGGCGAGACCATGCTCGTCCATTCCGCCGGCGGCGGCGTCGGCATAGCGGCGACGCAGCTCGCGAAGCATATCGGCGCCACGGTCATCGGCACGGCGTCCGCGGGCAAGCATGAAGCGCTGCGCGAGCTCGGCGTCGACCATCTCATCGACTATACGCGGGAGGATTTCGAGAAGCGGACACGCGAGATCACCGGGGGGCGCGGGGTCGAACTGATCCTCGACGCGGTCGGCGGCGAGAGCGTCAAGAAGGGCTTCCGCATTCTCGCGCCCACGGGCCGGCTCGGCATGTTCGGCGCCTCCTCGATGGCGACGGGCCGCACGCGCAATCCGCTGGCGCTCCTCTCCTTCGCCCTTCAGACGCCGTGGCTCCAGGCCAATCCGGTGACGCTGATGAACGAGAACAAGGGCGTCTTCGGCGTCAATGTCGGGCACATGTGGAACGAGACGCCCCGCATCGCGCGCTGGTTCGAGGAGATCCTCGGGCTGTGGAAAGAGGGCGTGGTCAAGCCGCAGATCGCGAAAACCTTCGCCTTTGCCGAGGCAGGGGCGGCGCACGACTACATCCAGAGCCGCAGCAATCTCGGCAAGGTTCTGCTCACGCCCTGATATCAGCGGGTTGCGGGGTCCGTCCCGATTTGCCATCGTCGCGCCAAGCAACAAGAGGGATGGGCATGGCGGGCGGGGCGGCGACGGCGACGGTTTTCGGCATGAGCCCGATGGTCGCCTCCACAATCGTGCTTGCCGCCACCTATGCGGTGGTGATCTCGGAAAAGGTCAACCGCTCGATCGTGGCGCTGGTCGGCGCCTGCGTGATGGTCATTGCCGGCCTGCTGACGCAGGACGAGGCGATCAAGGGCATCGACTTCAACACGATCGGCCTGCTGACCGGCATGATGATCCTGGTCTCGATCTCGCGCCGATCGGGCATGTTCCAGTATGTCGCGATCAAGGCGGCGCAGGCCGCCCGCGCCCATCCCGGCCGCGTGCTGCTGCTGCTGCAGATCGCCACAGCGATCCTGTCGGCGCTGCTCGACAATGTGACGACCGTGCTGCTGATCGTTCCGGTGACGCTGGCGATCGTGCGGGAGTTGGACGTGCCCGTCTATCCCTTCCTGTTCGCGGAGATCATGGCCTCCAACATCGGCGGCACGGCGACGCTGATCGGCGATCCCCCGAACATACTCATCGGCTCCCTCGCCGGCCTCGACTTCAATTCCTTCCTCGCGCACATCGCGCCGATCATCGTCGTCGTCATGGCCGTGCAGGCGCTGATGATCCACGTGATCTGGGGGCGCGCGATGCATTCGACGCCCGAGCACGAGGCGCGCATCATGGCCATGCGCGCCGCGGACGCGATCGAGGACTGGACGCTGCTGCGGCAGTCGCTGATCGTCATCTGCGGCGTCATCCTCGGCTTCGTCGCGGCGCATGCCCTGCACCTGGAGCCCGCCACCATCGCCATGTTCGGCGCGGCGGTGCTCATGCTGCTCGACAATTGGGAGCACCACAACGAGAAGGCGGCGGAGAACATCCATTCCACCTTCTCCGACGTGGAATGGATCACGATCTTCTTCTTCGTCGGGCTGTTCATCGTGGTGAAGGGCGTGGAGGCCAACGGCCTGTTGTCGCTGGCTGCAACCAAGCTGACGGAGGCGACTGGCGGCTCGCTGCCGAAGACCGGCTTCGCCATTCTCTGGGCCTCGGCCGTGCTGTCGGCCATCGTCGACAACATCCCCTTCGTGGCGACGATGATCCCGCTCATCAAGAGCATGGCGCCGGCCTACGGCGGGCCCGAGGCGATCCAGCCGCTGTGGTGGGCGCTGTCGCTCGGCGCGTGCCTCGGCGGCAACGGCACGCTGATCGGCGCCTCGGCCAATCTCACCGTCGCCGGCATTGCCGAGCGCAACGGCGTGTCCTTCAGCTTCGTGAAATATACGCTCTACGCCTTCCCGATGATGCTGGTCTCGGTGGCGATCGCGCATCTCTACATGTGGTGGCGCTACTTCTGAGCGTTCAGCCGCGCGCGAAGGCCACGATGGCGGCACGCGGTATGGCGCCGCTCTGGCGCTTCGCCTCCTGCCCGTTGCGGAACAGAATCATCGTCGGGATGCCGCGGATCGCGTAGCGCTGCGCGATCTCCGGCGCAGCCTCGGTGTCGAGCTTCGCCAGACGCACGTTCGGCTCGAGGTCGCGCGCGGCGGCCGCGAATTCCGGCGCCATGGCGCGGCACGGGCCGCACCAGCCCGCCCAGAAGTCGACGAGGACGGGAATCTCCGTCTTGCCCACGAGGCGGTCGAATGCGTCGGCGCTGGCGAGTTCGGCGGGGTGACCGTCGAACAGCGGCGCATGGCAGCGGCCGCAGTCCGGCGCTTCGCGCGCGGCGAGCCGCGCCACCGGCGCCCGGTTGAGCCCGCCGCAATGCGGACAGGCGATGATGACGTTTTCGCTCATGGCGTGACCCTCGCAATCGACAATATCGGCGCCGTCCCGGCCGCCCGCAAGCGGCGCAGGCGCGGCGGGTTGTCGCGAGGCCGGTCAGCCGGCCACGAGCGGACGCGCCCATCGGCGCGCGACGAAGGCGCAGGCGAGATAGGCGGCGACGATCGCCACGATGGCCATGTGCACGGGGGTCGGCAGCGGTGCGAAGGACAGCCAGCCGCCCAGCGGCGTGAAGGGCAGCGCGACCGCGACCGCCAGCGCGCCGAGCGAGGAGGCGACGAGCGCCGGGTGCGGCCAGCTCGCAAACAGCCGGCCGCGCGAGCGGATGATGAAGATGACGAGGATCTGCGTCGCCATGGATTCCACGAACCAGGCGGTGCGGAACAATGTCTCGTCGGCATGGAAGCCGCGCAGCAGGATGTAGAAGGTCGTGAGGTCGAACACCGAACTGACGGCGCCCATCACGAAGGTGAAGCGCTTGAGCGCCTCGAGGTCCCAGATCTGCGGCCTGGCAGTCTCCTCGTCCGCGACGCGATCAAAGGGGATGCCGAGTTCCGAGACGTCGTAGATCAGGTTGTTGACGAGGATCTGCACCGGCAGCATCGGCAGGAACGGCAGGAGCAGCGAGGCGACGGCCATGGACAGCATGTTGCCGAAATTGGAACTCGTGCCCATCAGCAGATATTTCGACACGTTGACGAAGGTGCGCCGGCCTTCCACCGCCGCCTTGGCGAGGATGTGCAGGTCGGGCCGGGTCAGGATCATGTCGGCGGCCTGCTTGGCGACGTCCACCGCGCTTTCCACGGATATGCCGACATCGGCGGCGTGCAGCGACGGCGCGTCGTTCACGCCGTCGCCGACATAGCCCACCGTCGCGCCGCGCGCCTGCAGCGCGTGGATGACGCGCGTCTTCTGGGCGGGGCTGACGCGGCAGAACAGGCTTGTCCGCTGGGCGGCGGCGGCCAGCGCGCCATCGTCGAGCGCGCCGATCTGCGCGCCGGTGAGGAAGCTCTCGGCGTCGAGACCTATGGAGCGCGCGAGATGGCGCACCACGAGTTCATTGTCGCCGGAGACGACCTTCACCGTCACGCCCGCGGCGCGCAGCTTCGTCAGCGCATCCGCCGCGCTCGCCTTGGGCGGATCGAAGAAAGCGGCGAAGCCCGCGAAGACCAGCTTGTCCTCGTCCTCGATGTGGCAGGAGGCGGCGTCCGCCGCCATGTTGCGCCAGGCTATGGCGAGAAGCCGCATGCCCTCGCCAGCGAAAGAATCGTGCAGCGCCATCAGCCGCGCGCGCGCGGCCGCGTCGAGCGGCGACACCGCGCCGCCCCGCGCCTCGACATGGGTGCAATGGGCGAGCACGTCCTCCGGCGCGCCCTTGGCGATCAGCAGGCGGCGGCCTTCCTTCTCCAGCAGCACGGAGACGCGGCGGCGCTCGAAATCGAAGGG
>CAMFKC010000226.1 GCA_945956975.1 uncultured Methylocystaceae bacterium
GACCACATGGGCGCGATCAAGGCCGCTGATGGTCTCGACCAGCCGGCGTTCAAGGCGCTGCTCGCGCTGATGAAGCGCGACCAGAAATGCTGGATCAAGATCTCCGGACCCGAGCGCATGGCCGGCAAGGGCCGCCCCCTGAGCGACGCCGTCCCCTTCGCCAAGGCGATCATCGAGACGGCGCCGGACCGCGTCATCTGGGGCTCCGACTGGCCGCACCCCAACGTGCCCTTCATGCCCAACGACGGCGATCTCGTCGATCTCATTCCGCAATATGCGCCGGACCCGGCCGTTCAGCGCAAGCTGCTGGTCGACAATCCCGCGCGCCTCTTCCGCTTCTGAGAAAGAGCCCGTCATGACAGCCGGACAGGCGACGCAGGCGCGGCCGCGCGGGGGCATCCTGCATTGGCTCTCGCAGCTCTGGGTGCAGGTGCTGGTCGCCATGGTCGCGGGCGTCGTGATCGGCCATGTCTGGCCGACGCTGGGCGTGAAGCTGCAGCCGCTCGGCGACGCCTTCATCAAGGCGATCCGCATGATGATCGCGCCGATCATCTTCTGCACGGTGGTCCACGGCGTCGCCCGCATGGCCGACATGGCGCGCGTCGGCCGCGTGGCGCTGAAGGCGCTCGTCTATTTCGAACTGGTCACGACGCTCGCGCTCATCCTCGGCCTCGTCGCCGTCAACGTGCTGAAGCCCGGCGAGGGCATGAACATCGACCTCGCCCATGTCGATACCTCGCTGGTGAAGACCTACATCGCGCAGGGCAAGGCGCAGGACGTCTCGCACTTCCTGCTGCAGATCATTCCCAACTCCTTCGTCGGCGCCTTCACCGAGGGCAACGTCCTGCAGGTGCTGTTCATCGCCGTGCTCTGCGGCTTTGCGCTGGCGCAGCTCGGCGAACGCGGCGCGCCGGTGGCGGCCATGATCGACAATGTCGCGCAGATGCTGTTCAAGATCGTCGGCTTCGTCATGTGGGCCGCGCCATTGGGCGCGCTCGGCGCCATCGCCTTCACCGTCGGCAAGTTCGGCGCGGGATCGCTGCTGTCGCTCGGCAAGCTGCTGCTCGCCTTCTACGCCACCTGCCTCGTGTTCATCTTCCTCGTGCTCGGCCCGATCGCGCGCTGGGCGGGCTTCAGCCTGCTCAAGCTGATCCGCTATATCCGCGAGGAACTGCTGATCGTGCTCGCGACAACGTCCTCCGAGACGGTGCTGCCGCGCATGATCGTGAAGATGGAGAAGGCCGGCTGCGACGAGGGCGTCGTCGGCCTTGTCATTCCCACCGGCTATTCCTTCAACCTCGACGGCACCTGTCTCTATCTTGCCTTCGCCGCGGTCTTCCTGGCGCAGGCCACCAATACGCCGCTCGGAATCGGCCAGCAGATCGGGCTGCTGATCGTGCTGCTGCTGACCTCCAAGGGCGCGGCGGGTATCGCGGGCGCAGCCTTCGTCGTTCTCGCCGCCACCATCGCCTCGGCGGGAACGATCCCGATCGAGAGCGTCGCCATCATCCTCGGCGTGCACCGCCTGATGTCGGAGGGATTGACGCCCACCAACCTCATCGGCAACGCCGTCGCCACCATCGTCGTCGCGAAATGGGAGAATGCGCTGGACGAAGAGAAGCTCGCCGCGACGTTGAACGCATGAGCGACAGGCGCGCGCGGCATGGCGGAAGCGCCGGCGCCGCGCTACATGGTAGACCATGACATCCGCGCCGCAGACGGCCTTCACCCGTCCGGAAATCCTCTCGATCCTGATCGGTCTCATGCTCGCCATGCTGCTCGGCGCGCTCGACCAGACCATCGTCGCCACCGCCATGCCGACCATCGGCCGCGAACTCGGCGACGTCGATCAATTGCCGTGGATCGTCACCGCCTACCTGCTCGCCTCCGTCGCGGTCACGCCGCTCTATGGCAAGCTCGCCGACATCCACGGCCGCCGCGTGGTCATGCTCTCGGCCATCGCCATCTTCGTCGCGGGCTCCGTCGCCTGCGCGCTGTCGCCCTCGGTGCCGGTGCTGGCGGTTGCGCGCGCCGTGCAGGGCGCAGGCGGCGGCGGCCTGATCTCGCTCGCGCAGACCATCATCGCCGACATCGTCTCGCCGCGCGAGCGCGGCCGCTATCAGGTCCACATCGCCAGTGTCTTCGCGACATCGAGCCTCGCCGGCCCGGCGCTCGGCGGCCTGCTCGCCGACCACGTCCACTGGTCCGCGATCTTTTGGATCAACATCCCGCTCGGCCTTGCGGCCTTCTTCATGACCTCCTCGCGCCTGCGCCGCCTGCCGAACGTGGGGCGGCCGCACAAGCTCGACATTGCCGGCGCGCTGCTGCTCGTGCTCGCCACCACCCCCTTCCTGCTCGCGCTGAGCTGGGGCGGCGTCAAATATGCGTGGTCGTCCGCGCTCGTCCTCAGCCTGTTCGCCTGCGCCGTTCTCTTCACGCTCGGCTTCGTCTGGCGCACGCGCACGGCGGATGAGCCGCTCATTCCTGCCACGGTTCTTGCAAACCAGGTGGTGAAGACCGCCACCGTCGCGGCCGGGCTGTCGATGGGCGTGTTCATCGGTCTCTCCATCGTCATGCCCGTCTATCTCGAAGGCGTGGTCGGCCTCACCGCCTCCATGTCCGGGCTCGCGCTCATTCCGCTGATGATCGGCACGGTCATCGGCGCGACCATCGCCGGCCGCTCGATGGCGCGCGCGACCAACTACAAGCGCCTGCCGCTGGCCGGCATGGCGGTCGCGCTCGCGGCCTGCGCCATCATCGCCTGGCGCCCGCGCGGTCTGCCGCTGCCGGTGCTCGAATGCGTGCTGCTGGTCGTCACCGTGGGCCTCGGCACGGTGCTGCCGACCGCCACCGTCTCCATCCAGAACGCGGTCGCGCGCCATGAACTCGGCGCCGCCACGGGCGCCAGCAATTTCTTCCGGCAGATCGGCAGCGCGCTGGTGGCGGCGGTCTTCGGCGCCATGGTGTTCGGCGGCTCGGGCGTCGCGCAGGAGGTCACGCGCGCCCAGCATGCCGCGCTGGATCCGGCCAGTCTCGAGGCGCTGACACAGGCGTTTCGGCATGTCTACATCGGCGCCTGCATCCTCATCGTGATCGCGATGGTCTTCTTCTCGGCCATGCAGATGCGCCCGCTGCGCAGCAGCATCGAGCCGCCGGCGGACTCCGGGCACTAGCCGGCCGCGACCTCCACCAAGGCCACCACGCTGCGCGGCGCGACCTGAAGGCGTTCGCCGTCGATGGCGCGGGCGCCGGCAAAGGCTGACGCGCTCTCGATCGAAAGCGACCAGCCCATGCCGTTGGCCGGGGCGGGCAGCGTCATGTCGATCGCAGAGGCTGCGCGGTTGAACGCCATGTGGAGGCGCGGCCCGCCATGGCGTGGCGCGCGTGTCAGCGCGACGAAATCCGCCTGCGCCCAGTCAGGGTCCTCAAGGGCGGAACCGTCCGCCTGCAGCCAGCAGGCATCGGGATTTGGCGCGCCATTTTCGGCGCGACCGGTCAGGAAACGGTCTTCCGACAGGACCGCATGGTCCCTGCGGAACCGCGCCAGCTCCGCCACGAAATCCGCGAGCTGCTCGTCGGCGCTCGCCCAGTCGAGCCAGGTCGTTTCGTTGTCCTGCGCATAGGCGTTGTTGTTGCCGTTCTGCGTGCGGCCGAATTCGTCGCCGGCGGTCAGCATAGGCGTGCCGAGCGAAAGGAGCAGCGTGGCGAGCAGCGCGCGTGCATCGGCCTTGCGGCGCGCGATCACATGTTCGTCGGGCGTCACCCCTTCAGCGCCGCCGTTCCAGCAGATCTCGCCCCCATTGCCGTCGCGATTGTCCTCGCCGTTCGCATGATTGTGCTTGCCCGAGTAGGAGACGAGATCGCGCAGCGTGAACCCGTCATGGGCGGCGATGAAGTTCAGGCTTTCACGCGGGCCGCGACCATTGTGGTCAAACAGATCGGCAGAGCCCGCGAGCCGCGTCGCCAGCGCGCCGGCGGCATGGGCGTCGCCGCGCCAGAAGCGGCGGACGTCGTCGCGGTAGCGGTCGTTCCATTCGAGCCATCCAGCCGGGAAGCGCCCCACCTGGTAGCCGCCCGGCCCGATGTCCCAGGGTTCCGCGATCAGCAGGCGATCGCGCAGGACATCGTCGGCCGCGATGGCTTGCAGCAAGGGCGCAAGCGGATCGAACCCTTCGGGGCGCCGCGCCAGCGACGTCGCGAGATCGAAGCGGAAGCCTTCGACGCCCGCCTCCAGCACGAAGCGTCGCAGCGACTCGAGGATTAGCGCAATGACGTTCGGCTGCGTGCAGTCGAGAGAATTGCCGCAGCCCGCATCGTTGATCAGCGCGCCGTCGGCGGCGCGGCGATAGTAGGTTGCATTGTCGAGCCCGCGCAGCGACAGCGTCGGCCCGAGTTCATCGCTCTCGCCGGTATGATTGTAGACGACGTCGAGAATGGTTCCGATGCCCGCTGCACGCAGCGCAGCCACTGTCGCGCGCAGATCGGCTATGCCGCCGGGGGCGAGCCGCGGATCGAGCGCGCCGAAGACGACGGGATTGTAGCCCCAGGCGTTGCTGAGCCCGAGCGGCGGCAGGTGGCGTTCGTCGATCCATGCGGCGACCGGCATCAACTCGACATGGCTCACGCCGAGCCGCAGGAAACGCTCGATCACGTGGGGCAGGGCGAGAGCCGGCAGCGTGCCGCGCAGGTGATCGGGAACGAGGGGATCGCACATCGTGTGCGCCTTGACGCAGGCTTCGTAGATCAGCCCCGGCGTCGAGCTTGGCGGCGGAACGAGATGCGCCAGCGGATGGTCGGCTATCGCCTTCGGAACGAGCCGCGCCGTGTCGACGGCGGTCTGGCGCGGCAGCGTCAGCGCGGGATCGAAGACGAACGCGCGGTCGATCCGCCGCGCCAAGGGGTCGACCAGCAATTTGCCGGGATCGAAGCGATGGCCCGCGCGCGGGTCCCACGGCCCGTCGGCCCGCAGGCCGTAGCGCTGCCCGGCGCGGAAGCCGGTCAGAAAGCCATAGTGCAGGTCGCCGTCGCGTGACGTCAGTGCGACACGCGCGGTCTCGTTGTCGTCTTCGTCGAACAGGCAGACCCAGATGCGTTCGGCGTGGCGAGAGGCCACGCCGATCACGGCCCCGTCGTCGGTCAGCCGGAGGCCGGGGCCTGCCGGCGGCGCGCAGGGTTCCGCCTCGCGCTCATCCATGCGTGCGGGTGTGCGGCACTTTCCAGACCTCCT
>CAMFKC010000227.1 GCA_945956975.1 uncultured Methylocystaceae bacterium
ATCCTGAGGAGCCGCCGCAGGCGGCGTCTCGAAGGATGGCCGGAACAACATTCTCGCTGAGGCCGCCCTTCGAGACGCCGCTTCGCGGCTCCTCAGGGCGAGGGACCTGTGGCGATCATCTGGCGACGCGATATGGGAACGCCCATCACGCAATTCAATTCGGCGCCGCCGCCCATTGATCGTCGCGCTTTTTCGTCGGACAATCCGCTCATGCGGGCGGCAGACCCGACGGGAGGACATCGATGAAAGCCATCAGGACGGGTCTCGGATTCGCGCTCGCGCTCACGCTGGGCGCCGGCACGGCGCTCGCGCAGAAGGCCTATGGACCGGGCGTGACCGATACGGAAATCAAGTTCGGCAACACCATGCCCTATAGCGGGCCGGCCTCGTCGCTCGGCACGGTCGGCAAGATCATGTCGGCCTATTTCGCCATGATCAACGAGAAGGGCGGCGTCAACGGGCGCAAGCTCAACATGGTCTCGCTCGACGACGGCTTCGCGCCGCCCAAGACCGTCGAAGCGGCCAAGCGCCTGGTGGAGGACGACCAGGTCGCCTTCGTCTATGGCACGATGGGGACGGCGCCCTCGTCGGCGATCGCCAAATATCTCAACGTCCAGAAGGTGCCGCAGATATTCCTGATCTCGTCGGCGTCCAAGTGGAACGATCCGAAGGGCATGCCCTATTCGATCGCGCTGCCTTGGGCGCCCAACTACATGAACGAAGCGAATTTCGACGTCGAATATGCGCTGAAGAAAAACCCGAACGCGAAATTCGCGGTGCTCTACCAGAACGACGATTCCGGAAAGGACTACGTAAAGGGGCTCAACGAAGCCTTCGCCAAGATGCCGGACCGCCTGCTGAAGATGACGCCGTTCGAGGTGACCGATCCGACTGTGGACTCGCAGGTCGTTTCTCTCGCCGCCACCAAGGCCGACGTCTTCCTCATCTATTCCGTGACGCCGCGGGCCTGCGCGCAGGCGATCCGCAAGGCCTACGAGATCGGCTGGCGGCCGATGCGCTTCCTGTCGTCGGGCTGCGCGAATATCGAGACGATCCTGAAGCCTGCCGGGCTGGAAGCGGCCAAGGACATCATTACGCTGGCCTCGATCAAGCCGCTCGATCCTTCCGCCAAGGATCCGGAACTCGACGCCTACGTCGATTTCATCAAAACCCGCGTGCCGGGCGTCGATCCGAACTACGGCTCGGGCGAATATGCCTATTTCTCGGCGGCGGCGCTGGTCGAACTGCTGAAGCAGTGCGGCGACAATCTCACGCGCGAAAACATCCTCAAGCAGGCCTCGAACCTGAAGGGTGTAAAGGCGCCGCTGCTGCTGCCGGGCATCACGCTGAACACGACGCCCGAGGACTACACGCCGCTGCGCGACGGTTATCTCATGCAGTTCAACGGCGAGAAATTCGTCGTCATCAGCGATCTGATGAAGGGGAAGTGACGCCACCCCTTTCTCCTGACCGTCATCCCCGCGAAGGCGGGGATGACATTCGTCCCGGCCGCATTAGGTTGTGATCCACGATCCGCATTCGGAGCACAGGCGATGAAGCCCAAAAAATTTGGCATCGGACAGGCGGTGCGCCGCGTCGAGGACCAGAAGTTCATCACCGGCGCCGGGCGCTACAATGCGGATGCGCTGCCGGCGGACCGGCTCGCCGCTGTCTTCCTGCGCTCGCCTCACGCCAATGCTGCCATCCGCGGCATCGATGCGGCGGCGGCCAAATCCATGCCGGGCGTGAAGCTGGTCCTCACCGCCGCCGACATCGGCGCCCTCAAGCAATTGCCGTGTCTGGCGCCGATGCCGAACGCCGACGGCAATGAAATGGCGCAGCCGGATTACCCGCTGCTCGCGCGCGACCGGGTGCGCCATGTCGGCGACGCCGTCGCCATGATCGTCGCCGATACGGAATCGCAGGCGCGCGATGCGGCGGAGGCGATCGTCGTGGACTATGCGCCAGAGGCCGCCGTCATCGGCTCGAAGGCGGCGCTCGACAAGGGCGCGCCCCTGGTGTGGCCGGACTACAAGACGAACCTCGCCTACGAGAATGCGGTGGGCAAGGCGGAAGACGTCGATCCGATCTTCGCGAGCGCCGCGCGCGTCTGTTCCCTCGAGATCGTCAACCAGCGTCTCGTCGCCAATTTCATGGAGCCGCGCTCCGCCTGCGGCGAATACGATGCGAAGGCGCAACGCTACTCATTGACCGTATCGAGCCAAGGCGTGAACGGATTGCAGGAATCCGTTGCGGGCGTGCTCGGCGTCGAGGCCGCGAACCTGCGCGTCGTCACACACGACGTCGGCGGCGGCTTCGGCACCAAGACTTTCATCTACCGCGAATACCCGCTGGTGCTGGAAGCCGCCAAGCGCTGCGGCAAGGCGGTCGTCTGGGTCGCCGACCGCACCGAGCATTTTCTGGGCGACGCGCAGGGCCGCGACAACATCACCAGGGCCGAGATGGCGCTCGACAAGGACGGCAAGTTCTTGGCGATGCGCGTGCACATCCTCGCCGATCTCGGCGCCTATCTCTCGCAGTACGGGCCCTACATCCCCTGGCTCGGGGCGACCATGGCGACCGGGCCCTACGACATTCCCAAGGTCCATGCGAAGTGCACCGCGGTCTACACGCATTCCGTTCCCGTGGACGCCTATCGCGGCGCCGGCCGGCCGGAGGCAGCCTATGTGCTCGAGCGTCTCGTCGACGCCTGCGCGCGCGAGACCGGCATTCCGCGCGAGGAAATCCGCGCGAAGAATTTCATCAAGCCGGAGCAGATGCCCTACGCGACGCCGACGGATCGCAAGTTCGACGTCGGCGAGTTCGAGGCGGCTATGCGCAAGGCGCTGGAAAAGGCGGAATGGTCGCGCTTCGCCACGCGCCGAGAGGAGGCGAAGAAGCGCGGCAAGCTGCGCGGCATCGGGCTCGCCAGCTACATCGAATGCACGGCCTGGGGCGAGGGCGAGACCGGCACGGTCACGCTCGACAAGGATGGCGGCTTCACCATCGTCATCGGCACGCAGTCCAACGGGCAGGGTCATGCGACCGCCTATGCGCAGATCGTCGCGCAGCATCTCGACGTCGATCCTGCGAAAGTGCGGGTGGTGCAGGGCGACACCGACATCGTGAAGACGGGCGCCGGAACGGGCGGCTCGCGGTCGATTCCCGTCGGCGCGGTCATGGTGACGCGCGCCTCGGAGGAGCTTGCGGAAAACCTGCGCAAGCTCGCGGGCGAGGCGCTGGAAGTGGCGAGCGGCGATATCGAATTTTCCGACGGCGTCGCGCGCGTGATCGGGACGGACCGCTCGATCAGTTTCTCCGATATCGTGAAACTGCCGCAGGCCAAGCCCGAACTGTTGACTGGCGGCGGCGACTTCACGCCGCCGGACGCCACCTATCCGAACGGCACGCATGTCTGCGAGCTCGAGATCGATCCCGAGACCGGCGCAACGCAGATCGTGCGCTACACGGTCGTCGATGATTTCGGCATGACGCTCAATCCGCTGTTGCTGCAGGGGCAGGTGCATGGCGGCATCGCGCAGGGCGTCGGCCAGGCGCTGATGGAGCAGACGGTCTACGACGCCGGCGGCCAGTTGCTGACGGCGAGCCTGATGGACTACCAGCTGCCGCGGGCCGAAGATTTCGCGCAGATCGATTTCGAGACGCGCAACGTGCCCTCGACCACCAATCCATTGGGGCTCAAGGGCGCGGGCGAGGCGGGGTCTATCGGCTCTACGCCGGCCGTGGTCAATGCGGTCATCGACGCGCTGTCGCCGCTTGGCGTGACGGCGATCGACATGCCTGCGACGCCCACCAAGATCTTCGGCAAGATTGCGGCGGCCCGGCTGGCGTCCTGACAGGTCAAACTTGCGTGATTGCAATCGACTTTCAGTTGATTGCCGCTGGCGGGCGGATTCTACTGCGGGTCCGCCGCGGCACGACCGGGGCTGCCATCTCACGGCCCGAGGGAAGGATCAAAAATGAAATTTGTCGTCAGGACGCTGGTTATTTCGGCTGCGGCCGCAATCGCTATTTCGACCGCCTATGCGCAGAGCGCGGCAATTGCCAAGCGCAAGGACATTCTTAAGGGCTTCGGCGACGCGACCAAGCCGGTCGCCGCCATGCTGAAGGGCGAGGCGGCCTATGATGGCGCGGCCGTGCAGAAGGCGCTGGCCACCTACGCCGCCGGCGCCAAGGAACTGAAGGGCCTGTTCCCCGACGATTCCAAGACGGGCGGCGACACCGCGGCCCTGCCGGCGATCTGGGCGGACAAGGCGAAATTCGAAGGCATTTTCGACAAGCTCGCCGCCGATTCGACGGCTGCGGCCGCCGCCATCAAGGACGAGGCGAGCCTGAAGGCGAACTTCGGCAAGGTGCTCGGCAATTGCAAGGCGTGCCACGACGACTTCCGCGCGAAGAAGAGCTAATCTCGCGCGTATGAACGCACCCGTAGAATCGCCCTCCGCCATGGCGGGGGGCGCCCGCGCCCTGGCCTGGGACGGGCCGACGCGCCTCTTCAAGTGGACGCTGGTCCTGCTCGTCTTCGACGGCTGGCTGAGCAACGAGGTCGGCGGCGCTTATCCGGCCTGGCACAAGTGGAACGGCTACGCCGTCCTCACCCTCATTGTCTTCCGCATCATGTGGGGCTTCGTCGGCGGCTCCACCGCGCGCTTCGCCAATTTCATCGCGCTGCCCGGCCGCGCGATCGCCTATCTGAAAGCCGCCGCCAGCGGCAGGCCGCAGAAATACCTCGGGCACAATCCGCTCGGCGGCTGGATGGTGATGGCGCTGATGGTCTTCGTCGGGCTTCAGGCGGTCTCCGGGCTGTTCTCGGCGGACGAGGACAGGCTCGTCATCGAAGGGCCCTTCGTGAAATTCGTCAGCGACGCGACCGTGTCCTTCGCGGCCAAGTGGCACCATCGCATCTTCGACGCGATCGAGATCTTCGTCCTGCTGCACGTGGCGGCCAATCTCTTCTACACGTTCGTGAAGAAGGACCCGCTCATCCAGGGCATGGCGACCGGTTACAAGCCGGCGGAGCCGTATGTGGACGAAAAGAGCGCCCGCCCGGGCTCGTGGGGCGCGGCGGCAGTGTGTTTCGCGATTGCGGCCGTGATCGTGTTCGGCGGGATCACGCTGGCGGGCGGGAAGCTGTAGCCGTCATTGCGCGGAGCACAGCAACGAAGCAATCCAGAGC
>CAMFKC010000228.1 GCA_945956975.1 uncultured Methylocystaceae bacterium
GAGGATGGCTTCTTCAACCGTTTCGCCGCCATGGCGCGCATCCTGCCGGTCCTGCCGCTGATCGGGGCGGACACGAAATTCCAGCCGGTGTTCGTTGGCGATGTCGCCACCGCCATCGCGGACGCGCTGGACGGCAAGGTGAAGGCGGGCGCGACCTACGAACTCGGCGGACCGGAGGTCGCGACGTTCCGCGATCTCGTCGCCTATGTCCGCGAAATCACGGGCCGCAAACGGCTGCTCGCGCCCCTGCCTTTCGGCGCGGGCCGCGGGATGGCGCTCGGCACGGAAATCCTGTCCAAGGTCTCGCTTGGGCTCTTTCCGGAGATGCTGACGACGACGCGCGATCAGGTGGAGATGCTGAAGACGGACAATGTGGTATCAGAAGCCGCCAGGGTCGAGGGCCGCACGCTGGAAGGGCTGGGCGTGGAGCCCGAATCCTTCCGCGCGATCGCGCCGACCTACCTGTGGCGCTACCGCGCGACCGGCCAGTACGACACGCGCAAGCTGGCCTGAGCGCGCAAGCCAGCGGCTTCATCCCGAGGAGCCTGCGCAGCAGGCGTCTCGAAGGCTGGCCGTGGCTCAAATTTGGATTTTCCATGCTTCGAGACGCGATGCCTTGCATCGCTCCTCAGCATGAGGATTCGGGTAACCTCAACCCTGAGCGCGCAGCGGCGGCGGCGGCGCGGGGTTGGGCAGCGGCGTGACCGCCTGCGGCGCGATAATCTTGTGCACGCGGACCATGAAGGCCACGCCGAACAACGGCGTCAGCAAATTAACGATCGGCACCGCGACGAAGGCGGCTATGAGCAGGCCTGCTAGAAACAGCGTCACCGCATGGCGCGTGCGCAATTCGCGGACCTCGTCCAGCGAGCGGAAGCGCAGCGCCGCAAGTTCGAAATATTCGCGGCCGAACAGGTAAGCGTTGGCCACGAAGAAGACGAGGGCGTTGACGCCCGGCAGCAAGAATAGAATCAGTGCAATCAGGTTCACGGCCAGCGAGACGAGCGCGTATTTGCTGGAGAGCCAGACCGCCTGCCCCGCCGGGAGCGCGCGGCCGCGCGCGCCTTCTGGATAGGTCTCGCGCTCGGCAAGCTCCGCGAGATCGTCGAGGAAGAGGCCCGCGACGAGCATCGAGACAGGCGCGACGATGAAGGCGAGGCCGACCACGAGACCGACCCCGAGGGCAACCGAGATGGCCGTCGCGATCCACGGATAGGGGAACCAGGCGGGATTCAGCATGTAGCCGACGAGGACCTTGTCCAGCCCCACCCACATCAGCGCCAGCAGCGCGAGCGTGAGCCCGAGCACCTTCCACAGCGTCGCGCGGAAGGGCGGCGTGAACATCTGGTTCAGCGCGTCGTAGGCGGCCCTGAAAATCTGCATCCACATGCGCGGCGTTCCGGCTTCGGTTCGCGCAGAAGATGGGGGCGCCGGCGCGCTCGTGCAAGCCGCCGGCTATTGCGCCTCGAGCACCCGGACGCTGAAGAGGTTGCCCGCGTCAACGAATGTCTCGAGTGCGCGCCAGCCAGCGGCGCGCGCGATCTCCTCGAAATCGGCAATGCCGTATTTGCAGGAATTTTCGGTGTGGATCGTCTCGCCGGCCTCGAAGGCGACGTCGTGGCCCGCGACCCGTATCGTCTGGGGACACGTCGCCTCCAGATGCATCTCGATGCGGCTGTCGCGCGCGTTCCAGACCGCGCGATGCCTGAAACCGTCGACATCGATCTCGGCGCCGAGTTCGTCGCGCAGGCGCACGAGCAGGTTCTTGTTGAAGGCCGCCGTCACCCCCTGCGCATCGTCATAGGCGGGGATGAGAATGTCGGGCGACTTGCGCAGGTCGACGCCAATGATCAGCTTTGCGCCGGGCCCGAGCTGGCGCGCCATGCGGCGCAGCAGGGCGCGCGCATCCGCGGGCGCGAAATTGCCTATCGTGGAGCCCGGAAAAAAGCCCGCCCGCGGCAGACCGTCGAGCGACGCTGGAAGCGAGAAATCGCCGATGAAATCGGCGACGACCGGCTCGATGTGCAGATCGGGGAACCGGCGTCTCAAGCGCCGCGCCGCCCCGTCGACCGCCGAGGGCGAAATATCGATCGGCGCGTAGGCCGCGAAGTCGCCCGCCACGAGCAAAATCTCTGTCTTGATGCTAGAGCCCGAGCCGTACTCGATCAGCGCCGAGCCCGGCGCAAGCTGCGCGCAGATGTCGCGCGCGCGGTCGTGCAGGATGCCGATTTCCGTGCGCGTCGGATAATATTCGGGCAGGTCCGTGATCGCCTCGAACAGGTCTGAACCGCGCGCGTCGTAAAAATACTTGCATGGAAGCGTGCGCGGCTGCGCCGACAGGCCGGCAACGACGTCTTCAGCGAATTCGGATAGCGCCGCATCGAAGGCGAGATCGGGGAAACGGACCATGCCGCAAACTCCTTGAACGAAGAACTGTCGGTAATTAGCCGGCGAGGCGCAGGCCCATGAATTGCCAGCGCTGGTGGGGGTAGAAGAAGTTGCGGTAGGTCGCGCGCGAATGGCCGGGCGGCGTCGCCAGAGACGAACCGCGCAACACCTGCTGCGAGCACATGAATTTTCCATTGTATTCGCCGAGCGCGCCGGTCGCCGCCTTGAAGCCGTGATAGGGCGCATAGGCGCTGCGCGTGTGCTGCCAGACGACGCCGAACATGTCGGCTGGCGCATTCTTGTCCCGCGCCGCGAACTCCCATTCGAATTCCGTCGGCAGGCGCTTTCCCGACCATTGCGCGAATGCTTCCGCCTCATAAAACGACACATGCATGACGGGCTCGTGCGGATCGACGGCGCGCAGCCCTTCGAGCGTCATTCGCAGCCATTGGCCGTCGCGCTCCTCCCAGTAGAGCGGCGCGCGCCATTCGTTCTGATTCACCGTCGCCCAGCCGTCGGCAAGCCAGAGGGTCGGCGTCGTGTAGCCGCCATCGCGCATGAATTCGAGCCACTCGCCTGCTGTCACAAGGCGGTCGGCAAGGACGAAGGGTTCCAGCCAGACCTTGTGACGCGGACTTTCGTTGTCGAAGGAAAAATCCTCGCCCGTCGCGCCGATCTCGACCAGTCCGCCATCGTAGCTGCGCCAGTTGAGCGGGGCGGCAGAAGCCGCGACGCGCGGCCCGGCGACGCGATAAGCGGGCTTTAGCGGGCTTGCCGCAAAGAGCGCCAGAATATCCGTGAGCAGCAATTCCTGATGCTGCTCCTCATGATGGGCGCCTAGTTCGAGGCGCTTGGCGAGTTCGCTGCCTTCGTCGACGAGGTCGCGCGTAAAAAGTTCTTCAAGATGCTCATCGACATGCGCGCGAAAGGCGGAAACCTCGTCGCTCGTCGGGCGTGTCAGCAGGCCGCGATGCGGGCGCGGATGACGCGCGCCTTCGCTCTCATAGTAGGAGTTGAAGCAATACTTGAAGCGCGGATCGAACGTCTCGTATCCCGGTAGGAAGGGCTCCAGGACAAACGTCTCGAAGAACCACGTGGTGTGCGCGAGATGCCACTTTGTCGGGCTCGCGTCGTCCATCGCCTGCGCGGAACGATCTTCAGGCGAGAGCGGGGCCGCCAGATCGAGCGACCGCGAGCGTGTTGTCATCAGACGCGAGCGGAGCCGCCCGAGGCCAGTGGGTATATGGCTCGCGCGATCGACTACGAAGGACATTCTTACTGTCTCCAAAGATGGGAGAGCACAAAACTATCGTGAAAGCTAAGCGCTGCCGGACGTATGGCAACCGCCGCCCGCCCGATTTGTTCCCCTCACCCCGCCGACGCGGGCCGCACCGGAAACGCTGCAATGGCTTCGAGAACAAGGCGACCCGTGCCGCGTATGTCGAAATTCGGCCAGTCGGCGGTGCCGCTCAACCGGACGATCACAAGGCCGTGAGACAGGACGACGACGATCCGCTGGCCCATGCTGCCGGAGGCAAACAAGAATCCGCCGGAAAGCCGACGGATACGCGGGCCTTAGCCGGGATCAGCGCGAACGCCTGCGCAGGATCGCGCCCCGCGACGGAGGTTTCGAGAGTGAGCGTTTCGGCCGTGAAATTCGGCGCGACGCGCAAGGCCTTGTCGACACGGAGCCCCCCTCCCGCAGCGATGGCCAGAGCCAACGCGCCGAGGGCGAGGCGGCCGATCACAGGCGCGCGCCTGTCTTTTTATCAAACAGATGTACGGCTTCAGCGGGAATGACGAGGCTCTGCGCTTCGCCGGACGGCGCATTGTGGGAGGCCGGCAGGGCGACGGTGAAATCGGCGCCGGCGACACGCCCGTGCACGAGCTGGCCGAGGCCGAGTTCTTCCACGAGTTCGAGCTGGAAGTGCAGGCCCGTTCCGTTCGTCGCAAAGGTCACGCGCTCCGGCCGCACGCCCGCTCTCACCTCGGCGCCGACCGGAGGGCCGAAATGAGCGGGATCGTAGGCGAGTTTGCCGCCGCCGGTCAGACGCACGGTTCCGGGCTTTTCCACGACGCCATCGAGAAAGTTCATCGGCGGCGAACCGAGAAAACCTGCGACGAAGACGCTCGCGGGGCGCTCGTAGAGTTCGAGCGGTGCGCCGACCTGCTCGACGCGGCCGGCGTTCATCACCACGAGCATGTCGGCGAGCGTCATGGCCTCAAGCTGGTCGTGCGTGACGTAGACCGATGTCGTCTTCAGACGACGCTGCAGCTTGCGGATTTCGATGCGCATCTGCACGCGCAGCTTGGCGTCGAGGTTCGACAGGGGCTCGTCGAACAGGAATACCGCCGGCTTGCGCACGATGGCGCGGCCCATGGCGACGCGCTGGCGCTGACCGCCGGACAATTGGCGCGGCTTGCGCTTCAGCATCTCGTCATTGAGTTCGAGGATCTTGGCGGCTTCATTCACGCGCGCGCGAATCTCGGGCTCCGGCGTCTTCAGGTTGCGCAGGCCGTAGGCCATGTTGTCGTAGACGCTCATGTGCGGATAGAGCGCGTAGTTCTGGAACACCATGGCGATGTCGCGGTCCATGGGCTCGATCGTGTTGACCACGCGGTCGCCGATCGAGATGGCGCCGTCGCTGATCGTCTCCAGGCCTGCGATCATGCGCAGCAGCGTAGACTTGCCGCAGCCGGAGGGGCCGACGAGCACGCAGAAGCCGCCGTCGGGCACGGCGAAGGACACGCCC
>CAMFKC010000229.1 GCA_945956975.1 uncultured Methylocystaceae bacterium
CAGAGGCCGTGCGATCAGGCGCGATCCGCGGCGCGCGCGGCGACGCGTTGACCGACATCGTGCACATCGGCATCGGCGGCTCGGATCTCGGACCGGCGATGGCGGCGCGCGCGCTCTCGCCCTTCGCCGCGCCGCACCTGCGGCTCCATTTCGTATCCAACGTCGATGGCGCCGATCTCGGCGACGTGTTGAAGGGGCTCGACCCCGCCCGGACACTGTTCATCGTCTCCTCCAAGACATTCACGACGCAGGAGACGATGGCGAATGCGGCGTCCGCGCGAAAGTTCGTCGCCGACGCGTTGGGAGATGCTGCGGTCGCCGACCACTTCGCGGCGGTCTCGACCCGGCTCGACAAGGTCGCCGAATTCGGTATCCGGCCCGATCGCGTCTTCGGCTTCTGGGACTGGGTCGGCGGACGCTATTCGATGTGGTCGGCCATCGGCCTGTCGCTCGTCATCGCCATCGGCGCGAACAATTTCGAAGATTTCCTGCGCGGCGGACAGGACATCGACCAGCATTTCGTCTCCGCGCCGCTGGACCGGAATATTCCGGTCATGATGGCGCTGCTCGGCGTCTGGCGCCGCAACGTCTGGAACAACCCCGCGCACCTCGTGATCCCCTACGATCAGCGGCTCGCGCGCTTCCCGGCCTATTTGCAGCAACTCGACATGGAATCGAACGGCAAGTCGGTGCGGCGCGACGGCGCCCCTGCCGACATGGCGACCGGCCCGTTCCTGTTCGGCGAACCCGGCACCAACGGCCAGCATGCTTTCTTCCAATTGTTGCATCAGGGAACAGACATCGCGCCGATCGATTTCCTCGTCGCCGCAGAACCGACCGACGCAGACCCCGGCCATCACGCGCTGCTGGTCGCCAATTGTCTGGCGCAGAGCGAGGCGATGATGCGCGGGCGCTCGCTCGGCGAGGTCGAGGACATTCTTGGCAAGCAGGGCCTGTCGCACGACGAGATCGCCGCGCTCGCGCCGCATAAGGTATTCGCCGGAGAGCGCCCGACCTCGACCTTCATGTATCGACGGCTCGATCCCCGCACGCTCGGCAGGCTCGTCGCCTGCTACGAGCACAAGGTGTTCGTGCAATCGGTCGTCTGGGACATCAACCCGTTCGATCAGTGGGGCGTCGAACTCGGCAAGGAATTGTGCAATCGGCTTGCGCCCATCGTCCAGGATTTGACGAAGCCGACAACGGGCCTCGATGGTTCGACGGCCGGCTTGATCGATTGGCGCCGGACCCTCTCCAGCTGACCCAGCGTGATGGTTAAATTACGGAAATCAATAAATATTCGCGCAACGTAACCCGCAGAGCTGAAAGACATTCGCAACTCTTGACCCGCATGCTTCCGCCCGAAGTCACGTTTTCCGGGTGGAATGCGGTTCGTGTTCGGATCAAGTTTCAGGCGCATCGCTTCAGTTGTTCTGGCTGCCGTGCTTGCGGTTGCCGTCATCAGCGCCTTGGCGCTGCTGAAACTGCGCGACAACGCCGTGTCGGAAGCCTACAGCGGCGTTGCCGGTCTCGCGGCCATTCTGGCCGAACAGGTCCAGCAATCCGCGCGCTCTGTCGAATTCGCGATCAACGAGACAGAAGCGTCCCTGGCCGCCCATGACCATGCCGGCTTCGCGTCGGTGGCGCGGTCGCCGGATGCGCTGCACGCGCTGGCGGCCGCTGCCGACAAGCGCGCCGCGATCGACGTCATCGAAATCTTCGACGCGCAAGGCCGCAGGCTCGCCACCTCGCGGGGCCTGCCGTCAGCGGGCGTGGATGAATTCGATCCGGACGTCGCCTTCATCGCGGCGTCGCGACAGGCGCGTGCGCGCATCGGCGCCTTGCGCGTCAGCGAAGCGACAGGCGAACTGGTCGTCGATGTCTCGAAGCCGGTCGTCGCCGCGGACGGCGCCGTCGTCGGCGTGGTCCGGGTGCTCGTCAAGCCCGCAGCGCTGGTGAGCACCTATTCGCCGATCTCGGCCATGCAGGGCCGCAGCTACGCGCTCTTCACACGCTCAGGCAGGGTGCTCGCACGCTATCCCGACGGCGTCTCGCTGACGGCGGGTCAGGTCCTGCCGGCGACCTCTCCATTCTACGCGACGCTTGCCAGCGGCGGAGGGTTCTACGAAACGCGCAGCGCCTTCGACGACGAGGCGCGGCTCATAGCGCTCAACGCAGTGCCGTTCAGCGATTTCGTCGTGGCCGTCTCGATCCGCAAGGCGATCGCGCTGTCGCAATGGCGCGACCAGGCCGTCGCGATTGCGATGGCAACGCTTCTGGCGCTGGTGATCGCGGGCTTCCTGACGCGCGCGCTGCGCGACCAGTTCGGCAAGCTCGCAGACAAGGAAGCCGCGCTGCGCACGCAATCGCGCGCCCTCGAGATTTCCAACCAGCGCTTCGCCGTTGCGCTCGAAAGCATGTCGCAGGGACTCGTGGTGTTCGACAAGGACGCGCGAGTCGTCATCTGCAACACGCGCTACGCGACGCTTTATGGATTGAAGCCCGGGGCCATCAAGGCCGGCATGGCCGCCCGCGAAGTTCTCGAACTGCGCGCCGCCAACGGCGTTTTTCCGGGCGTCTCGCCCGATGCCTACAAACGTGACGCGCTATCGCGCCGTTTCACCGATCGGCGCGTGGATGTGCTCAACGACGGCCGGTCCATCCTCGTCAACCACGCCGTCTGCGCGGATGGCGGGATCGTCGTCACGCATGAGGACATCACCGAACGCGAACAGGCGAGCGAGCGCATCGCCCACATGGCGATGCACGATGAACTGACGCAACTCGCCAATCGCGCGCTGTTCCTTCATACGATCTCGGATCTTCGCAAGCGGATCGGGCGCGACTACGAGGCCATGGTGGTGATCCTGCTGGACCTCGACGATTTCAAGCCAGTCAACGACGGCCACGGCCACGCGGCGGGTGACTTCATCCTCAGCGAATGCGCCCAACGCCTCGGCGCCGCCGCGCCGCAGGCCCACGTGGTTGCGCGCCTCGGCGGAGACGAATTCGCATTGGCCATCGGCCTCAAGTCCCGGTTCGACATCGATGCCGAGGCGCTCGCCGAACAGGCCGTCGCGCGCATCCGCGAGCCCTACGTCTGGCAACGCCAGATTCTCGAAATCAACGCCTGCGCAGGCGTCACGATGATTGATGACGCGGAATTGTCGACTGACGACATGCTCCGTCGCGCCGATCTCGCGCTCTATTCGGCCAAGGCGACAGGAGCCGGCGTATGCCGCGTGTTCGAGCCGCACATGGAAATGGAGGCGTTGACGCAGCGCGCGCTCGCCGCCGATCTGGCGAAAGCCATCGCCGAAGGCGGCCTCGAACTCGCCTATCAGCCAGTGGTCGACGCCGATACGCTCGAGATCCGCTACATGGAGGCGTTGCTTCGCTGGCGCCATCCGCAACTCGGTCCCATTCCTCCCCTGCGTTTCGTTCGGCTGGCGGAGGAAACACGCCAGATCGTCGACCTTGGCCGCTGGGTGCTGCGTCGCGCCTGCGCGGATGCAATGCGCTGGCCAAGCCATGTCGGCGTTGCGGTCAACGTCTCGCCGCTGCAACTCGCGCACGGCGAGTTTGAGTGCGTCGTCGCGGAGGCACTGGAGGCGGCAGGCCTGGCGCCGGAACGGCTCGAACTGGAGATTACCGAATCCGTCCTGCTGCAGGACAAGGGCGACGATCTTGCCGCCTTGCGCGCCCTGCGCAAGCGCGGCGTCTCCATCGCCCTCGACGATTTCGGCACCGGTTTCGCGTCGATGAGCTACCTCAAGCGCTTTCCGTTCGACCGGTTGAAGATCGACCGTTCCTTCGTGTCGGATGCGCCGCGTGACGCGGGGTCGGCGGCGATCATTTCCGCCACCATCCAACTCGCCTGCGCCTATGACATCGAGGTCACCGCCGAGGGCGTGGAGACCTACGAGCAATATCAGGCGCTGCGGGCGTCCGGCGTCAAGCTGATGCAGGGCTATCTGTTCGGAAGGCCAAAGCCGCTGGCGGACGATCTGCCGGAGATCGATGCGGCGGTTTCGATATCAAGCCGGGTGGCCTGAGCGGCTGAACCACGAGCCTTCAGGCTCGCTTCGATCACCTGCATGATTGCGAACTTGATGGCTCGCGGTCCTGGCTATTCCTCTTCGCCGAAGCGGTTGGCGACGAGCGTCGTGATCGCCTCGATCGCCTGTTCGGCCTGTGCGCCGGTGGCGGCCACGGTGATCGTCGTGCCGATACCCGCGCCCAGGGTCAGGATCCCCATGATCGATGTGCCGCCCACAGTCTCGCCGCACCGCGAGACGAAGACATCGCAATCGAAATTCTCGACGCACTGCACGAACTTCGCGGTTGCGCGTGCGTGCAGTCCCTTCTTGTTGACGATCGGAAGCTTGCGCACGATCGCGCCCTCGGGGAACTGGGCCGTGTCTGAACAATCGTCCTGATCGGATTCGTCCATCGTCACTTCCCGCTCAGGACACGACTGGCGATCTGAATATATTTGCGGCCTGCATCCTGCGCCTGTGCGGCCGCCGTCTCGAGGTTGGAATGGTCGCGCACCGACGCCAGTTTGATCAGCATCGGCAGGTTGATGCCGGCGACCACTTCGACCTTGGCGCCATTCATCACGGAAATGGCGAGATTGGATGGCGTGCCGCCGAACATGTCCGTCAGCAGGATCACGCCCTGGCCGGACTCGACGGAGTTCACGGCGGACATGATGTCGCCGCGGCGCTTCTCCATATCGTCTTCCGCGCCGATGGTGATCGTGGCCAATTGCTTCTGCGGCCCGACGACATGTTCGAGCGCCGCGCGAAATTCCGTAGCCAGGCAACCATGGGTCACGAGGACCATGCCGATCATAAGGTGTTACCGTTCCTTCGCCGCCGCCGGAGCCTGCGATGCAATATTGGCGCGCAGGCTAGCCGGAATTGGTTGATTGTCTCTTCGCGGTCGAGCGCGCGCCGTCTGCTCGGGATAGTGGGGGACACTGGGTTGACGCATCGAGCGCGCAGAAGCTCCTGAAACGACCGGTGATCGCCTGACGGGCGAAAGACTGCGGCCGCGACGTGCAGCGGGCGGCCATTTTGTGCGTTGCGGCGCGCTTGGCAAGCGAAATGCGCGACAAAGCCGCGAGTT
>CAMFKC010000230.1 GCA_945956975.1 uncultured Methylocystaceae bacterium
AGCCAGGGCGAGGCCAATGCGCTCTCCGTGCGGGTGGAATTGATGGCCGATTGCCTCGCCGGGGTGTGGGCCGCGAACGCCAACGCGAAGTGGCGCAACATCGACCCAGAGGACATTCAGAAAGCGGTGGCGACTGCGCAGGCGATCGGCGACGACCGCTTGCAGAAGGCCTCACGCGGTTATGTCGTGCCGGACTCCTTCACGCACGGCTCGTCCGCGCAGCGCGTGCAATGGCTCCAGCGCGGCATGCAGACGGGCCAGGTCGACGCCTGCAATACGTTCTCGCAGCAGCGCTGAGAGCGTCAGACGACGCGACGGGCGCGCGTGACCAGCGTGCGCGCGCCGAGCTTGCGCGCGCGCGCCGCGGGATTGTCGCCGGACACGGCTACGAAGTCCTGTCGTTGCGCTATGACCCCCACGCAACCCGCGAGCGAGGGAAAAAGGCGCTGCAAGAGACTGGCGGGCTCCGCGCGCAGCGCGACCGCTGGCGGCGCGGATGAGAGCGCCCAGTCCGACATTTCGTCGATGAAACCCGACATCGGCGCGTAGCCAGCAGACAGCAGGAAGATGCGGTCGTTCCGCGCGGCGCGGACGGCCGTCTGCAGCCCCCGTTCGACGTCCAGATCCTCCACCAATTCGCAACCGGCGTGATCGGCGACCGAGGCCAGACGCGTTTCGGGCGCGCCAACGATGCATGCGTCGCGCACGACGTCGGCGACCGCCGCTCCGACGAGCGCAGCCAGCGAGCGCACGACCGCTTCCTGAGCGCGGCCAATCGCGGGGTCGGAACCCGAGGGCGCGAGAACGATGACGGACAGCATGGCGGCTCTCTAGCATTTCATTGCCGAAAACCGGCGCCTTTTTGTGAGGCTCCGCCCATTCGGCAGGCGACTGAAAACGGACCGGACGACCGCTTGACAGCGGACGCGTATGTTCCATATTTGTTCTCAGTTCCCGATCCGTTCACGGCTGCTGTCGGGGCAGGCGAAACGGGAATTTCGGGCTGTGTCGCGTTGCGTGTGGCGTCGGGCGTTGATTGTTCGTGTAAGGCGCGGGGAGGCCGTCATGGGTCGCAGTGCAGTCGCTAGCGCAGGTCTGGAAGATGTTCGTGTCAGGCCGCGCGATCCCCGCGCCCTTCTCGGCGCCCATCGAGGCGACGACATGACGGGCGGCGAAACGCCGGTCCCACCCAAGGCGCTGCGCGGGCGCGGCGCCGTCACCAACAAGACCGGAAGATTCGAGAAGGAGGCGCGCGCTGCGGTCGACGACGGCTGGGGCTCGCTCGGCGAGCTGGAGGCGCTGCGCACCGAGGTGCACACGGAACGGCCGCGCGCGATCATCACGCGCAACGATTCGCCCGACATTTCCTTCGACCGGTCGATCAATCCCTACCGCGGCTGCGAGCACGGCTGCATCTACTGCTTCGCGCGGCCGACGCACGCCTACATGGGCTTGTCGCCCGGACTGGATTTCGAGACGAAGCTGTTCGTCAAGGAAGGCGCGGCGCAATTGCTTGAGCGCGAATTGTCGGCGGCCAGCTATCAACCGCGCACGATCGCGATCGGCACCAACACCGACCCTTACCAGCCGATCGAGCGCACCTATCGCGTGATGCGCTCCGTGCTCGAGGTCTTGTCGGCCGCCAATCATCCGGTCGGCATCGTCACCAAATCGGCGCTCGTGCAGCGCGATATCGATATTCTCGGTCCCATGGCCGCGAAGGGGCTCGCCAAGGTCGCGATATCGATCACGACGCTCGACCCGGCGCTCGCCCGGAAGATGGAGCCGCGCGCCGCATCCCCGGAGAAACGGCTCGAAACCATCGAACGTCTCAGCGAGGCGGGCATTCCCGTCGGCGTCATGGTCGCGCCGGTCATTCCCGCCATCAACGACGAGGAGATCGAAACGATTTTGACTCGCGCCCATGCGCGCGGCGCGCGCGAGGCCGGATACATCGTGCTGCGCCTGCCGCACGAGGCGCGCGACCTGTTCGCCGAATGGCTGGTGCAGCACTATCCGGGCAAGGCCCGGCATGTCTTGTCACTGATGCGCAACATGCGCGAGGGAAAGCTCTATGATGCGACGTTCGGCAAACGGATGAGCGGAACCGGGCCCTATGCCTGGATGATCGGCCGCCGGTTCGAGATCGCGCTGGAAAAGATCGGTTTCCCGAAATCACGCGCGCGGCTGCGCGCCGATCTTTTCACGCCGCCTGTCCGGCGGGGGCAGCAGCTCAGCCTGTTTCAGCTCTGACCGTGATCAGCCGCCAAGTTTCGGCACGCCGTAGCGTGCGGAATAGTAGACCGCGACCAGAAGCACGAGCGTCAGGATGAAGTAGACGATCGCCGACATGCCGAGCCCGCCGGCCGCCTTCGCCGGCTGCTGCAGCGAGACGGAGCGCGTTGCCGAAGGACCGCCGGCGGCGACATCCGGGCCATTGCCGGAAAGCGTCGCGTCCGCCAGGTGGCGATAGGTCGCCAGGCGGCGGGGGGTGCTTTCGCCGATGATGTAGGAATCGGCTTCGGCTTCCGTGGGCTCGCGTCCCTTGGCGGTGCGAAACTCCTGCAGCCAGTCCAGCTCGTTCTGCTTGAACACGGAATAGGCGACGAGGCCGGTGATGTCCGAATCCCCCTTCACCAGCGCTGCAAAGACCGCGTTGCGGCCGCTGTCCTGGATCTCGGGGTGGAGCACGCCGGCCGTAGGGGCCGAATCGGGCGCCGGCGTTTTCGCGCGCGATGCGATGTCGATGGTGTCGTCCATTCCAGCTTCCCCACGAGCGAATGCGGTTGCAGCTATTTACAGATAATTAACGGACGACGCCAGCAATCCGCAGGAATCACGGGGAAATTTGCGCATCTATCCCTAACGCGCATCGCCCTTCTTTCCACAGGGAGCCCGCGACGCTTTGCACGGCGCGCGCCCATTAAGGTAACTGGACATGCCGGGATCGCTGCGCGCGCCCGCGCATCTGGAGCCTGACCTTGCCCGACTTCCGCTACGAGGACGATCTGCCGCGCGCAGCGCGCGCCCTGGTCGCCGGCATGGACGAGGTCGGCCGGGGTCCGCTCGCAGGGCCGGTTTGTGCCGCCATCGTCGTTCTCGACCGCCGCAAGCCCGCGCCGGCAGTGGACGATTCCAAGGCGCTGTCGGCGAAGGCACGGGAAGAATTGTTCGCGGAAATCTGCGCCTGCGCGAAAGCGATCTCGTTTGCGAGCGCGTCCGCGCGTGAAATCGACATGATCAACATCCGGCAGGCGACGCATCTGGCGATGCGCCGCGCGGTCGCCGGCATCGCGCTGGCGCCGACCCACATCCTGGTCGATGGAAACGATCCGCCGCCCGGCCTGCCCTGCGCCGCGACGGCGATCATCAAGGGCGACGCGCACTCGCTGTCGATTGCAGCCGCATCGATCGTCGCCAAGGTGCTGCGCGACCGCATGATGACGCGGCTTGCCGTCTTTCATCCGGAATATGAATTCGACAGGCACGCGGGCTATGCGACCGCGCGACACCTTGCCGCGATCGAAACGCACGGCCCTTGCCGCCACCATCGCATGACTTTTTCACCCATGCGGCAGGCGGCCTTCGCCTTCTGAGCGGCCCGCGGCGGCTTTTTCTGCGTCGCGACCGTCATATCGTCGCGCGCGCAAACCCTTCTTTAACCCGGCCACGCTAGCCCGGGGCAAATTATTGATAAATCGAGGCGTTTTCTTAACGTAAACGTCCAGAAAAGGGACAGGAATTTCCTCTCTCCCTAAACCCCGCTTTTACCTCGTGCCGGCATATTGCGCGTGTTGGTAGCGTAACCGGTATGAGTTCATGCGTAGCGCACGTGCCGGGGCGGCTAGCCCGAAGGTCCAGATTCAGGTATCGCGTACTGGTCCTTCGGGCTCGCGCTTCCCCGGCATGCAACGCGCGGCGCAAGGCGCCTCGCACACCACCCCCAGAGACGAAATTCTCATCGGCGACTGCATCGCGCATCTGCGTGGTTTACCGGAAGGTTGCGCCGACCTCGTCTTCGCCGACCCGCCCTACAATCTCCAGCTCGAAGGCGCGCTGTCGCGCCCCGACCAGAGCATGGTCGACGCCGTCGACGACGATTGGGACAAGTTCGGCTCCTTCGCCGAATACGACAGCTTCACGCGCGAGTGGCTGAGCGCCGCGCGCCGCGCGATGAAGAAGGACGCCACGATCTTCGTGATCGGCTCCTATCACAACATTTTCCGCGTCGGCGCGATCATGCAGGATCTCGGCTTCTGGATCCTCAACGACATCGTCTGGCGCAAGGCGAACCCGATGCCGAATTTCCGGGGCCGCCGCTTCACCAATGCGCACGAGACGATGATCTGGGCGGCGCGGGATTCCGCAACCAAGTCCTACACGTTCAATTATGAGGCGCTGAAGGCCGGCAACGAGGATTGTCAGGTCCGCTCCGATTGGTACATGCCGATCTGCACCGGCGGCGAACGCCTGAAGGACGAAGCGGGCCGCAAGGTGCATCCGACGCAGAAGCCGGAAGCCCTGCTCGCGCGCATCATGCTGGCGGCCTCGAAGACCGGCGATACGGTGCTCGATCCGTTTTTCGGTTCCGGCACGACCGGCGCAGTTGCGCGCCGCATGAACCGCCATTTCATCGGCATCGAACGCGACGTGACCTACGCTTCGGCCGCACGCAAGCGCATCGCCGCCGTCGAGCCGCTGCCGGCTGAAGCCCTTGCCGCCGCGCCTTCCAAGCGCGCCGAACCGCGCGTCGCCTTCGCCAGCGTCGTGGAAGCCGGCCTGATCGCGCCCGGCGCGACGCTGACGGACGAAAAGCGCCGCTATAAGGCGATCGTGCGCGCCGACGGGGCTCTGGCGCTCGGCCCCGCGGTCGGCTCGATCCACAAGACCGGCGCGCTGGCGCAAGGCCTGCCCGCCTGCAACGGCTGGACCTTCTGGCATTTCGAAGATGGCGCGGAGCTGCGCTCGATCGATACGCTGCGGACCATCATCCGCGACCAGATGCGGGCCGCGGGCGAATAGCGGCTTTTACCTTCCTGGCCGAACAAAGCTAAGATCGCGCCTGACAACAGAGCGCGAGGCCCATGGTTCTCATCCCACTCGGCGACGACGCCCCGCATGCGCGCC
>CAMFKC010000231.1 GCA_945956975.1 uncultured Methylocystaceae bacterium
TCATGCGGCTCGTCACCTTGTCGCCCTCGGTGCCGGCGAGCGGCGAATCATTGACGAGGAAGGTCATCGACAGCGTCGGCGGATCGATCGGCTGCGCTTGCAGCGGCTCGTTGACTTCCATCGCGCAGAGCGTGTCGGCGACGTTGAATTTCTCGAGGCCCGCGATGGCGACGATGTCGCCGGCTTCCGCCTCGTCGATCGGCTGCCGCTCGATGCCGCGGAACGCCAGGATCTTGGAGACGCGGCCCTGCTCGACCACGGCGCCGTTGCGGTCCAGCACCTTCACGGGCTGGTTCGGCTTCACCGAGCCCGCGAACACGCGTCCCGTGATGATGCGGCCGAGGTAGGGATTGGCTTCGAGCAACGTGCCGAGCAGGCGGAAACCGCCTTCCTCGATGACCGGCTCGTGCACATGCTTCACCACGAGGTCGAACAGAGGCGCCATGCCCTGGTCGGTCGGACCGTCCGGGCTGTCGGCCATCCAGCCCTGCTTGGCGGAACCGTAGATAATCGGAAAATCGAGCTGATCGTCGGTCGCGTCGAGCGCAGCGAAAAGGTCGAACACTTCGTTGACGACCTCCGTGACGCGCGCGTCGGGCTTGTCGACCTTGTTGATGCAGACGATCGGCTTCAGGCCGATCTTCAGCGCCTTGCCGACCACGAACTTGGTCTGCGGCATCGGGCCCTCGGCGGCGTCGACCAGCACGATCGCGCCGTCGACCATCGACAGGATGCGCTCCACCTCGCCGCCGAAGTCGGCATGGCCGGGCGTGTCGACGATGTTGATGCGAATGTCCTTCCAGGCGATCGAGGTCGCCTTGGCCATGATCGTGATGCCGCGCTCTTTTTCGAGATCATTGGAATCCATCACGCGTTCAGCGACGCGCTGGTTCTCGCGGAAGGCGCCAGACTGCTGGAGGAGGCGGTCGACGAGGGTCGTCTTGCCATGGTCGACGTGCGCGATGATCGCGATGTTGCGGAGTTTCATGGATCTGCCGTGTGAAAAAAAACGCGCGCGGGCGCCGGAAATGGCGCCGTGCTGCGCTGCGGCGCCTTCTACCCTAAACGGTCAGGGAAGGAAACCTCATTCGCCTAGAGCGATTCGCGACACCTCGACGGGGCGGCCAGGCTGGCGCAGCGCCAGCGCCCGCCGCTCCCGGATTGCGTCCCGGATCTGCTCGAGCGCGAGGCCGAGCGCAGTCATGGCGTGGCCGTCCAGCCCCTTTAATCGTCGGCTTGCTAGGGTGCTCGCCAGGATTTCGTCGGTTTCGCGCTCGAGATCGTCGAGTTCGTCTACCCTCGTCGAGGCTCGGGCCGCCTTCAATATCCCGAGCAGGTGCTCGAGCACCCGGTCGAATTCGCCATGCCGCGTGTTGGAGATGCGGGTAGCCGCGGCGGCCAGGCCGGAGCCCAGAACACTCAGGCCCATCGCACCCAAATATATGAAATCGCTATACTTATCGAAAAAATTCTTCTCTTCGTCATCGAGAAACGCGGCCGCGCCGGGATGAACGGGCATGGCCGCGCCCTTGTCGGTTGAAGGCGCCTCGATCTGGTTGGCGAGTTTTTCCAGACGCGCGATAGACAGGCGCTCGGCGAAAACTCGCCGCGTCACTTCGGCGGCGATCGAATCCTGAAGGTTTGCACGCGCGAGGAGCCGGACGGTGACGCCCACTGTCTCCACCGCCTCGGCCGGACGCGGCGGATCGCCGCCGAACGCGCCGCGTACGATCTCCGTCGCTTCCAGAGCATGCGTGCGCTGCGCGATGGCCTTGGCCTCCGCAATCGGAATGAACTTGGCGGCGCCGCCGACTTTCGCCACCGCCGCTATCGCGTCAGACGTAAAGCCGGCATTTGAGGGCCCCACGACGAAAATCGCATCCACCTGACGGGATTTGAGAGCATCCGTCACCGCGGCGCGATCGATGATTTCGCGATGGAGCTGATCGGGTTCGATCTCGTACTGCGCCAGGATCGTATCGAAAAGCTTGGCGTTGCCGATGCCGGTGGCGGTTCCGCGGACGATCCCGACCGTCTTGCCCTTGAGGTCCGAAACGGACGCGATCTGGTCGTCGCCACGGGCGATCAACAGCGCAGGGTTCCGATGCAGGATGACTAGCGTCTGTCCATTGGAGGGAACTGCAATATCCGAGCGAACGACGGCGATATCCACGCTTTCCGATTGAAGCGCGGCGGAACTGGCGTTGGCGGTCGCCACGGGAACGATGCGCAGCCTGACGCTGTCGCGGCTGGCCGAAAATACCCGGCCAATGGCCTCCATCAGCTTGTGGTCGTCAGTGCCCTGCGGCACGGCGACCCGAAGCATCGTCGGCCTCAGGAAAGCGTAATTGACCCCGGCGGCGGCGGCCGCCAGCGCCAAACCCAGCGCCGATGCAATGTAGAGCCCTCGAAGCATGCATCTCCCCGTCCGCCGACGCTGGACCGAGAATATAGTCGATTGAGCCGGAAATGCGACGCGGCTCGCGTCCTGGCCCCTGATGGCGGGGTTCACGCGCGCAGGATCAGTTTTTTGAGAAGGAGCGTCAGAGACAGGACAAGCACAGCGGAGAAAGCGACGTCTGAGAGAAAATGCGCGCCGAGCACCATGCGGAGCGTCGAGACGAGGACGCCGTACCCCAGCGCAGCGACGGTCGCTATCAGGCGGATCGGCGGCGGGGCAAGAAGGGCCGGGGCCGTCGTCCAGAACGAGCTTGCGGCCTCGCCGGAGGAAAAAGAGCAATTCCGGACGCACGCGCCATCGAAGCGGAAGAAGGGTCGAAAGCGCGCATCGCCGCCGCCGGCCTCAATTGTATGGATTGGGCGCGGCCGGTGCGAATACTCCTTGAGCCCTGCGTTCACGGCCAGACCTGGCCCGAGCGCCAGCGTCGCGGCGAGAAACAGCGCCGAGCGGAGCGCGCGGGCGGAAGGAACCCGCCGCGCTGCGGATTGCCGCGCCAACGCCCCGAGAACGACAACGAACAGGACGTAGGGCGCGAATCGAAAGACCTCCCGCAGAACGTTGATGGCCGGCCGCAGGCCCGAATCGGCCGGCAGCATGATCCATCGCGCGATCGAGAGGTCCAGCCCAGGGTCCGCCGCGGTCGCGACGACCACGCACGCCGCTACGGCCGCCACTGCCGCAATGGCGCGAGTTGCAGCGCGCGGCGATGGGCTTTTTTGTCTATCGGCTTCATGATGGGCGGGTGGAAAGGCGTTCAAATGGCTTCCTTGAGTTTCTGGTTCGATTTCGCCAGCACTTATTCCTACCCGGCAGCGATGCGCATTGAACATCGGGCGGAAAAGCGCGGCGTCTCGATCGTGTGGCGGCCTTTTCTGCTGGGACCGATTTTCGCCGATCAAGGGTGGCGCAATTCGCCCTTCAATATCTACCCTGCAAAGGGGCGATACATGTGGCGCGATATGGAACGGCTTTGCGCTGCCGACGGCCTGCCCTTCGTCAGGCCCAATCCGTTTCCGCAGAACTCGTTGCTCGCGGCCCGTGTCGCGATCGCGTTGGAGGGCGACGCGCGTTCTCGATTCTGCAGAGCGATCTTCGACGACGAATTCGGCCAGGGCGTCTCGATCGACAGCGCGGACCGCATCGCAGGAGTCCTGCAAGACCTGGATCTACCCGCCGATACGGTTGCGCGCGCCGGTTCGGAAGACGTGAAGTCCGCGTTGAGGGCCAGCGTCGAGGAAGCGAGAGGGCTCGGTATTTTCGGCGCGCCATCATTCACGACGCCGGACGGAGAATTGTTCTGGGGTTTCGACCGGCTTGAGGCCGCTCTGGATTGGGCGTGCGCGCGAGCGTAGATAGACCGCATGTCACTGGATGCAGCAGAAGTCGAGCGCTACGCCCGCCACATTGTCCTGCGCGACGTCGGCGGGCCGGGACAGCTCAAGCTGAAAGCGGCCCGCGTTCTGGTGATCGGGGCCGGTGGCCTCGGCGCGCCTCTGATCCAGTATCTTGCGGCTGCAGGGGTCGGCGCCATCGGCATTGTCGATGACGATACGGTCTCGCTGTCCAATCTCCAGCGTCAGGTGCTGCATGGCGAGCTGGATGTCGGCCGCCGCAAGGTCGACAGCGCAGCCGACGCCATTGCGCGGCTGAACCCGCATGTGGCGGTCGAACGGCACGCGCTGCGCGCCGGGCTGGAGAACGTTCGCGAACTCATTCGGGCCTACGATATTGTCGCCGACGGCTCCGACAATTTCGCGACGCGCTATCTGATGTCGGACGCCTGCTTCCACGAGCGAAAACCGCTCGTGACCGCCGCCGTCGGGCCAATGGACGCCTCGCTGACCACCTTGCGGCCGTTCGAGACCGCGCCGGACGGCAATCCCAACCCGACCTACCGTTGCCTGTTCCCCGAGCCGCCGGAAGCCGGCACGGTTCCGACCTGCGAGGAGGCAGGGGTGCTCGGCGCGATGACCGGCATCGTTGGCGCGATGATGGCGCTTGAAGTGATCCGCGAGATCGTCGGCTTCGGAGATGGCCTGGTTGGCCGCCTGTTGCTGTTCGACGCCCGCGCGATGCGTTTCGAAACGCTGACTTACGCCTGGGACGAAGACAATCCGCTGAACGGAATCACTTCGCGGCGATGACCGCGATTTCGACCTTGTAGGGCGGCGCGGCGAGCTTGGCTTCTACCGTGGCGCGAGCCGGCGTGTGCCCGGCGACCACCCAGGTGTCCCAGACCTTGTTCATCTCGGGGAAGGTCGCCATGTCGACCAGATAGATCGTCGCCGACAGGATCTTGGTCTTGTCGGAGCCTGCCTGCGACAGCAGGGAATCGATCGTCTCCAGAATTTCCTTCGTCTGCGCCTCGACCGACTGACCCGCGGTCGTGTTGGCGACTTGGCCGGCCAGATAGACGGTGTCGCCATGCACGACAGCCTGGCTCATGCGCGGGCCCACGGCGATACGGGTAATGCTCATGCTGCGCCTCTTGGTGCCGGCCCGCAGCCCGGCCGCCGGATACCGCCGGCAGCCGCCTCGAACCTGTTGAAATCGCTGGCGGAGGGAGCGGGATTCGAACCCGCGATACGGTTTCCCGTATACACACTTTCCAGGCGTGCG
>CAMFKC010000232.1 GCA_945956975.1 uncultured Methylocystaceae bacterium
GTGATGATCATCGGCTCGCGCCAGCTCGGCCTCGGCATTCTCATGCACGACGGCGCGCATGGCTGTCTGGCGGAAGATCCCGACACCAATCTGCTGATGTCGCAATGGCTCTGCGCCTATCCGGTCTTCGCGGAGACGCGCGCCTATCGCCGCTATCACATGAATCATCACAAGCGCACGCAGCAGCACGACGATCCCGATCTCGTGCTCTCCGCGCCCTTCCCGATCACCCGCGCGAGCTATCGCCGCAAGTTCATCCGCGATCTCACCGGGCAGACCGGCTACGAGCAGCGCAAGGCGCAATTCCTCAATGCGCTCGGCGATCCCGCATGGCCGTGGCCGCAGCGCCTCGCCTCGCTCAAGGAAAAGCTCGGGCCGCAGCTTCTCGTCAATGACATCCTGTTCGCGCTGATGGCGGCGGTCGGCGTGTGGTGGGCCTATCCGCTGCTATGGCTGCTGCCGCTCATGACCTGGTACATGGTCGTCACGCGCATCCGCAACATCGCCGAGCACGCCGTCGTGCCCGATCACGACGATCCCCTGCGGAATACGCGAACGACACGCGCCAACTGGATCGAGCGCCTGTTCGTCGCGCCTTATTTCGTCAACTACCACCTCGAGCATCACCTGCTCTTCTTCGTGCCCTGTTGGCAATTGCCGAAGCTGCACAGAATTCTGGAAACGGGGCCGCTAGCGGGCCGCATGGAGGTGCAGCCGGATTATCCGACGGTGCTGCGCATGGCGACCGCGCTGCCGGCTTCCGCCGACCGCCGCGGCGCGCTGGTGAACAATGCGCGGCGTGCGCGCGAAGGAACGAGCATGGGGCAGGATCAGGCGTCGTCCGGTTTCTAGCGCCAGCCAAAGACAACGAGGAAACGCATGTATCAGGACATCGAATACCGGCTCGACAGGCACGTCGCGATCATCACGCTCAATCGCCCCGACCGGCTGAACGCCTGGACCGGTCAGATGGAGAAGGACATCCGCGCCGCGATGGACGCGGCGGCAGCCGACGCCAACGTGCGCGCCATTGTCGTCACCGGCGCGGGCCGCGGCTTTTGCGCGGGCGCCGACATGAACATCCTCACCGGCATCCAGGCGGCGCCCGCCGCTTCCAACGACGATACGGCAGGGTCGGAAGGTGGCGCCGACAATTTCAACCAGAAATTCTCCTACATGCTGGCGATCCCCAAGCCGATCTTCATGGCGATCAACGGCCCCATCGCCGGCATCGGAATGTGCTTCGCGGTCTTCGGCGACTTCCGCTACATGGCGGATGGAACCAAGCTCACCACCGCCTTCGCCAAGCGCGGGTTGATCGCAGAGCACGGCATTTCCTGGATGCTGCCAAAGTTGATCGGCACGATGAATGCGCTCGACCTGCTCTGCTCCGCGCGCACGGTCGATGCGGCCGAGGCCGAGCGCATGGGCCTCGTTCGCAAGCTGCCTTTCGAGGGCTTCCTCGCCCATGTCCTGCATATCGCGCACGAGATGACGGAGACCGCCTCGCCCCGATCGATCGGCGTCATCAAGCGGCAGGTCTGGCGCACGCATTTCCAGTCGCTGGCCGAAGCCTGGGGCGATGCGGACGTCGAGATGAAGCGGTCCTTCGCCACCGAAGACTTCAAGGAAGGCGTCGCGCATTTCGTCGAGAAGCGCGCAGCCCGCTTTACCGGCCGCTGAGGCAGGCCCGATGAGCGAGACGCGCAAGCTGCCGACTGCGGAAGAGCAGCAGGCGATCCGCGACGGCGTGCGCGCCGTCGTGACGAAATTCGGCGACGACTACTGGCTGGAGCGCGACGAGGACGGCAAGTTTCCGTTTGAATTCCATCGCGCCATGGCGGACGCCGGCTGGCTCGGCATCACCATGCCCGAGGAATACGGCGGCTCCGGCCTCGGCGTCACCGAAGCCGCGATCATGATGCACGAGGTGGCGAGCCACGGCGGCGGCATGGCCGCGGCCTCGTCCGTCCACATCAACCTGTTCGGCCCACACCCAATCGTCATCAAGGGCACCGACGAACAGAAACGCCGCTGGGTTCCGCGCCTCGTCGAAGGCAAGGACCAGGTCGCCTTCGGCTTCACGGAGCCGGACGCCGGCCTCAACACGACGCGCATCAAGACGTTCGCAGAGAAGGTTCCCGGCGGCTATGTCGTGCGCGGGCAGAAGGTCTGGACCTCTACCGGACAGGTCGCCAACAAGATCATGCTGCTGACGCGCACGACGAAATACGAGGATTGCCGCAAGCCGACGGACGGCATCACGATCTTCTACACCGACTTCGACCGCTCGAAGATCGAGGTGCGCCGCATTCCGAAGATGGGCCGCAAGGCAGTGGATTCCAACGCCATCTTCATCGACGGACTCTTCATCCCCGAGGAAGACCGCATCGGAGAGGAAGGCAAGGGCTTCGGCTACATCCTGCATTCGCTCAACCCCGAGCGCATCCTGCTCGGCTCCGAGGCCATCGGCATCGGCCAGGACGCTTTGCGCCGCGCGAGCAAGTATGCGCGCGAGCGCGTGGTGTTCGACCGGCAGATCGGCATGAATCAGGGCATCCAGCATCCGCTCGCGGAAAACTGGATGTATCTGGAATCGGCCTGGCTGATGGCGCTGAAGGCGGCCGAACTCTACGACACCGGCCAGCCCTGCGGCGCGGAAGCCAACGCCACGAAGTTTCTGGGCGCCCGCGCGGGCCATGATGCCGCCTGGCAGGCGATCATGACGCACGGCGGCATGGGTTACGCAAAGGAGTTCCACGTCGAGCGCCTGTTCCGCGAAGTCTCGCTGGTGCGCCTCGCGCCGGTGACGGAACAACTCATCCTGTCGTTCATCGCGGAAAAGGTTCTGGATCTGCCCAAATCCTATTGAGCGCCGCGCCGCGATAAGGCCGGATTATCGGCGCAGATAGTAAGATGCGATTGGACTTTATCGGCGGTGCGCGGCGAATATGAGCCTCGTCGCGGTCGCAAGGAGAGATCCACATGGCGTCCTCAGCCTATCAAGGCCCCGTGTTCGACATGGCGCTGGCGCAGTTCCAGGATGTCGCCGATCACCTGGAGATCCCTGAAGACAGGCGCATGCGGCTGTTCATGCCCAAGCGCACGCTCATGGTTTCCTGCCCCGTGCGGCTCGACAACGGCAAGACCAATGTCTTCCAGGGCTATCGCGTCCAGCATCACCTCACGCTCGGCCCCACCAAGGGCGGCACGCGTTTCGCGCCGTCGGTCGATGTCGGCGAGGTCGCCGCGCTCGCGATCTGGATGAGCTGGAAATGCGCGCTGGCAGGGCTTCCCTACGGCGGCGCCAAGGGCGGCGTCGCCGTCGATCCCATGGAATTGTCGCCGCGCGAACTCGAAATGCTGTCGCGCCGTTACATGCAGGAGATGATCCCCTTCATCGGCCCGCATACCGACGTCATGGCGCCGGACATGGGCACGAACGAGCAGGTCATGGCCTGGTTCATGGACACTTATTCCATGTACCAGGGCAAGACGGTCGCCGAGATCGTCACCGGCAAGCCGGTCGAGACGGGCGGCACGGTCGGCCGGCGCGAGGCGACGGGCCGCGGCGTCGCGCATCTGGCCTTTCGCGCTATGGAGGAGATCGGGCTGCAGCCGCAGGGCGCGACCGCCATCGTGCAGGGGTTCGGCAATGTCGGCTCGGTTGCCGCGCACACGCTGGCGGCTCGCGGCGTGAAGATCGTCGGCGTCAGCGATCACACCGCCGCCTACTACAATCCTGCCGGCCTCGACATTGTCGCGCTTCTCGATCACGCCCGCCAAAACCGCATCTTGCGCGGCTTTTCGAATGAACTGTCGATCGATCCCGCCGAGCTTTTAATCCAGCCTTGCGACCTGCTCGTGCCCGCCGCGATGGAGCGCGTCATCGACGCGCACAATGTCGAGAAGCTGCGCTGCCGCATCATCGCCGAAGGCGCCAACGGGCCGACGACGCCCGCCGCCGACGCCGTTCTGGACAGGCGCCGGGACGAAATCTTCGTGGTGCCGGATCTTCTGTGCAACGCCGGCGGCGTCATCGTCTCCTATTTCGAATGGGTGCAGGGCCTGCAGCAATTCTTCTGGAGCGAGGACGAGGTGATGGAGCGCCTGTACACGGCGCTCGACCGCTCCTGGAAGCAGGTCCGCGCCCGCGCCACGAAAGATGGTATCTCCAACCGCAAGGCCGCGCTGGCGATCGGCGTGCAGACGGTGCGGCGGGCGAAGGAAGTGCGGGGACTGTTTCCCTGAAACAAGCGCCCGAGGCGGGCTCGGCAATGCGGCAACGCTTGTGGCGCCGCAAGGCGGCGCCTCGAACGCGACTGGCAGCGCGCGTCGCCGGCGTGCGAAGCGGAAGAACAATTGGTCGAGGGCGCGCCACGCGAAAACCGGCGCCGCGAAAAGGACGTTTTCCATTCCGCGCAGGTCTGCGAAAATGGGTTCCCAGTGAAAGCAATACGAGGGAATCGTGTCCGCTCAATTCGTCGCCGATGTGAAGCCGCAACATGTATTCGATTATGGACGCTTCGCCGATTGGTGCCGCGGCGAGATCGACGACTTCGGAGAGATTGCGCGCATCGTGCAGATCAGCGGCGGCGCGTCCAACCCGACTTTCATCGTCACCACGCGCGCGAGGAGCGGCGAAAGGAAATTCGTGCTGCGCAAGCAGCCGCCCGGCAAGCTTCTGCCGAGCGCCCATCAGGTCGACCGCGAATATCGCATCATGAAGGCGCTGGCCGTCACCGACGTGCCCGTGCCCAACGTGCGTGCGCTGTGCATGGACAAGGACGTCATCGGCGTAACCTTCTACGTCATGGACTTCATCGAGGGCCGCGTGTTCGAGGATGCGCAGCTCGCGGGCTTCACGCCGCAGCAGCGCACCGCCGTCTACGAGGATCTGGTCGGCACACTCGCCAAGCTGCACAAGGTCGACTATGCGGCGATCGGGCTCGCTGACTTCGGCCGGCCCGGCAATTATTTCGAGCGCCAGATCGGGCGCTGGATCAAGCAATATCGCGGCGCGCAGACCGAGGACATTCCGGCGATGGAGCGCCTGATCGAATATCTGCCG
>CAMFKC010000233.1 GCA_945956975.1 uncultured Methylocystaceae bacterium
ATTGCGATCTCTCCGGCGCGAAAGCCGGCGCCATCGCCGTCGTCACCGGCCCGAACATGGCGGGCAAATCGACCTACCTTCGCCAGAACGCGCTGATCGTCGCGCTCGCGCAGATGGGGTCCTTCGTGCCCGCGGCCAAGGCGCATATGGGCGTCGTCGACCGCCTGTTCTCGCGCGTCGGCGCGTCGGACGACCTCGCGCGCGGGCGTTCGACCTTCATGGTCGAGATGGTCGAGACCGCCGCCATCCTCAACCAGGCGACCGAGCGTTCGCTCGTCATCCTCGACGAGATCGGGCGCGGCACGGCGACCTTCGACGGCCTCTCCATCGCCTGGGCGACGATGGAGCACCTGCATGACTCCAATAAATCGCGCGCTTTGTTCGCCACGCATTTCCACGAGCTGACGCAGCTCGGCCAGCGGCTGAACCGCCTCAAGAACCTCACCATGCGCGTCGCCGACTGGAACGGCGAGGTCGTGTTCCTGCACGAGGTGATCTCAGGCGCAGCCGACCGCAGCTACGGCATTCAGGTCGCGAAACTCGCTGGTCTGCCGGGCAGCGTGGTGGAGCGCGCGAAGCACATCCTCGGCGAACTCGAGGCCAGCGACCGTCGCGCGCCGGTGGAACGGCTGCCGCTGTTCTCGGCGCGGCCCGCGCCGCCACCGAAGGTGGAGGCGAAAAAGGACGCCGTGCGCGAGAAGCTGGCGGCCATCGATCCGGACGAATTGTCGCCGCGTGCAGCGCTTGAGGCGCTGTATGAGTTGCGGCGTCTGGCGAAGGAGTAGGGTTGCGGCGCAGCCCCCTCCCTTTCCCTCCCCCGCTCCGCGGGAGAGGGGACGGCAGGCGTTTGTGGCAGCGACAAAGATGAAGGCGCGAATCTACTCCCTCTCCCGCGAAGCGGGGGAGGGTTGGGGAGGGGGTCAGGCCGCCGCCCGGTTCTCCCCGCGCAACATATCCGCAAACGCCGGATAGCTCTCCGCCAGTTCCTCCGTCACGCGCCCGCGCAACAGCGCCAGATTCTCCGCGCTCGGCGCCGTCGTCTCCGGCACGTTCGCCGGTTCATCGTAGTCGAACCCCGTCGCCGCGCGCACATCCGCGGCTGTGTAGCCGTGATGCACGCTGCGCAGTGCGAAGCGCTTCTTCGTCTTGTCGAAGTCGAACAAAGCCATGCCGGTCAGCAGCGCATGCGGGCCGCCCGGGCGCACGATGCCGTCGCTGACGCCGGGCGCCGAAACATAATCCACCTTCGGCACGAAGACGCGCGGGGAATGTTCCTCGCGGAACAGGATCACGCGCGGCACGAGGTAGTACATGAAGGCCGAGCCGAAGCAGCCGGGCCAGCGCACGTCGGTCTGCGGATAGTCGCCGGTGCCGACGAGATTGATGTTGGCCTCGCCGTCGATCTGCCCGCCGCCGAGGAAGAACGCGTCGACGCGTCCCTGCGCCGTGCAGTCGAACAATTCGACGCCGCCGTTGGTGAAGAAATTATGCTCCTCCGAGCCGAGGATGGAAATGCGCACGCGCTCGCGCTTCGCGATTTCGTTGCGCGCGCGCAGCAGCATCGCGCCGGCGGCGGGCATGGGCGAGGAGGCGCCGACCGCGACATGGCGGATGCCGTCGAGGAGATCGGCGATGGTGGCGATGATCAGCTCGCGGTTCGAATAACCCGGCATCACGCGGCCTCGCGCAGGCGGCGGGCGAAGCCGTCCATGTAGGCGGCGAAGCCCTCCGGCGTGCGCGCCATCGCCGCGTAGCGGGCGACCTCGGCGGTGTCGACGCCATATTCGCCCCACAGCGGCAGCGGCCATGCGCCGCGCGGCGCGACCGCGATCTTGGTCACGTAGAGCGCGGGCAGGACGCCGGCGGCGGAATCTTCGCTCTTCAGCAGCGATTCCTCGCTGATGCGCTCGACGGTGACGATAGTGGCCTTCGAGGCCTGCGCCATGGTCAGCAATTCGCGGCGGCGACCGATGCGGACGTTGCCGAAGCGGTCGGCTTCCGGCGCGTGGAAGATGGAGACGTCGGGCTGGATCGCGGGCACGACGATGATCGGGTCTTCTTCCTCGGCGAAGGGGTTCTGGATCGTCTTCCAGTCGGTGCGGGTCTTGAGCAGGTCCGAGCCGATGATGCCGCGGATCGGCAGGAAGGGCACGCCCTTCTGCGCGGCGATCAGGCCCGAATGCACGGCGGGGCAGGTCGCGTCCATCAGCTTGAACGAACCCTTCCGCACCGCATCCTGGAAGCGCGGCGCGCCGCCGGCCTCGCCGAGCGTCACGGCGCTCGTTTCCAGCGTGCCGACCAGTCCCTCGCCGATCAGCATGTCGCCCTGCATGCCCGTCACCGGCACGCAGACGACGTGCAGATTCTTCGGGCGGTTCGCGATGATGGCGGCGGTGGCGCTCATGGCGACGCCGCAATAATCGGCGGGCACGGCGAGCTTGCAGCCGGGCTGCACTTCGGCGGCCAGTTCCTCGAGCGAAACGATGTCTCCCATGGGTCTTCTCCCTTTGGGCGGATGATTTCGCGGGCCGCGGCCACGGTCAAGCGCTTGGCGCGCGGGGCAGGGGTGCGGCGCCGGCCGCTCTCCTGCGTCTTGCTGCCTTACAGGAAGTGGCCGCGCGGAAAACTCCCGGTCTAGACGACGTGCGCTTCATTTTGCCGGGCGGGCCGGTGGGCAGGCCGCGGCCGGCATGCGGCGAGTTCACGCCCGGTTCCGAGCATGTTGCGGCAAGCCGAGCAAGCGATCTTGCTTGCGTCCATGTCGCCGAGTGTCAGCGAATTCATGCGGCCACAATTCGGGCACGCGACGTCAATCCTGAGGATTGCGGAGGCGCTCATGCGGAGGCCCTCCAGTCTTGGGCGAATGGCGCAGCCAAAGGCGGCCATCCAGCGGTCTGCCTGGAAAGTTCGACCGCATGAACTCAGGCTAGCACCCAATAGTGGCGATGAAGAGATTCGTGCTCCGGCCGACCTCCGCAGTGAAAAAAACGCCGGCGTCCAAGCCGGCGTTCTGGTTGTCGCTCTAAACTGCGATCAGTCGTCGTGGCGGATGACGACCTTGCCGCCGTGGTGACGATGACCCTCGCGGATCATGACGCGCGGCCCGTGATGGCGATGCCCCTCGCGAATGACGACGCGCGGCCCATGATGACGCATATGGTGCTTCTTGATGACGGTGACGCGCGACCCGTCCATGCCGCGTTTCTTGATGATGGTCGTTTCGGCCGACGCGGCGCCGAAGGTCATGGTGGCCGCGGCGAGGGCGGCGGCTGCAATGGCGAATTTCATCGTGTGCTCCTCTCGAATCTTTACGGGAGGTCAAACACTTGAGCCGGGCCAACGGTTCCCGGATCGCTTCTTCGCCCGGTGGCGGCGGCGCGGGCCAAAAGACAAATGGCCGGGGCGAGCCCGGCCATGATGAAGCTGTCAGCCAATCTGAGCGGCCGGCTACCGCGGCGAGAGAACCATCACCATCTGGCGGCCTTCCATCGAGGGCTCGGCCTCGACCTTGGCGATCTGCACCGTCTCCTGCTTCACGCGCTCGAGCAGGCGATAGCCGATGTCCTGATGGGCCATTTCGCGGCCGCGGAAGCGCAGGGTGATCTTCACCTTGTCGCCCTCGATGAAGAAGCGGCGCATCGCCTTCATCTTCACGTCGTAGTCGTGGTCGTCGATGCCCGGCCGCAGCTTGATCTCCTTGACCTCGACGATCTTCTGCTTCTTGCGCGCTTCCGCGGCCTTCTTCTGCTCGTTGAACTTGAACTTGCCGTAGTCGAGGATCTTGCAAACGGGCGGATTGGCGTTCGGAACGATCTCGACCAGATCGAGGCCCGCCTCTTCGGCAAGCTGCATCGCGTCCTGGATGGGCGTCGGGCCGCGGTTCTGGCCTTCGGCGTCGATGAGCTGGACGGTCGGAACGCGAATCTCGCGGTTGGTGCGCGGCCCCGATTTCTCAGGCGTCGGGGGCGCTTTCATGGGACGACGAATGGCGGCTTCTCCACTGCTGTTTCAACAAGATCCGGTGTCTCGCGCGGGCCGCCGTCGCATGGCGGAGGCGCCGGGCGCATATGACAAATCGGCCGCTGGCCGGGGCCATCGGACGATCGGCAGGGAACATCGGTGTTCGGGCAGCTCAAGTCAACCGCAGTTTTAGGCGGTTTGCGCCGGTTCCAGCAGGCTTTCGTAGACCGACAGGGTGGCGGCGCACATCCGCTCGACCGAAAAGCGCTCCAGCACATGGGCGCGGGCGCGCAGGCCGAGCGACTCGCGGGCGGACGTTCGCAGGTCCAGCGCTTCGCCGATTGCGGCGGCGAGTTCTCCGGCGTCATGGGCTGGCGTGAGCCATCCCGTTCGCTGGCCGGGCGCCGCCTCAGGCGGCGCGACCACGGTTTCCGCGCTGGCGCCGAGATCCGAGACGACGACCGGCGCCCCCATCGCCTGCGCCTCGACCGCGATCCGCCCGAAAGCCTCGGGCTCGGTGGAGGGCGCAACCACGCAGGCCGCCGAGAGCAGGGCCGCCGGCATGTCGGCGCAATGGCCGACGCGGCGGACGATTCCCTGCAGGCCCGCCTCCGCGATGGCGCGGTCGATCTCGCGCGGATAGGCGTCGCGCTGCTCGTCGCCGGCCAGGATGAAGATCGTGTCGGACCGGCCCTGCGCCCGCAGGATTTTCGCAGCGTCGATCAGCACGCGATGGCCCTTGCGGCGGGCGAGTCGGGCGGGCAGCAGGACGATGCGCTGGTCCGGCGGCGCCCCCCATGTCTCGCGCAGGCCTCGCACCCGCTCGCCATCCACGGCGTCAGGCGAAAAAACGCGCTGGTCGACGCCGCGATGGATCGTCACGATCCGTCCTTCCGCCTCCGGGTAGCGCTCGAGGATGTGGCGCGCGGTATAGGCGGAATTGGCGATCACGCGGTCGCCCATCGCCATCACCGAATTGTAGCGCGTCTTGATCGCGTTCCGGTCGGAATAGACGCCGTGATAGGTCGTCACGAAGGGCGTACCCGTGCGCTTCACGGCGCCGAGCGCCACCCAGGCGGGCGCGCGCGAGCGGGCATGGAC
>CAMFKC010000234.1 GCA_945956975.1 uncultured Methylocystaceae bacterium
CACGCTGTTCACGCAGGGGCTCGGCCGCGACACGAGCGAATTCCAGGGCGCGGTGAACCGCTACTTCAACACGGTCGGTCGGCTCGATCCCTTCGACCTGCTCGGCCTGCCGCAATTCCTGCCGCGCCTCGGCCGCCTGCGTGGCCAGAAGACGCTGGAATGGTTCGCCACCGCCGTCGACGACATCATCGCCGCGCGCCGCAAGCTGATCGCCAGTGGCGGGAAGGCGCCGCGCGACATCCTCACATTGCTTCTCGAAGCGCAGGACCCCGAGACCGGGCGCGGCATGAGCGAGGACGATTTGCGCTCCAACATCGTCACCTTCATCGGCGCGGGCCACGAGACCACGGCCAATGCGCTGACCTGGACTTTCTACCTGCTGTCGCAGGCGCCCGACTGGCGCGCCGAGGTGGAAGCGGAAGCCGACGCGCAACTGGACGCGGGCCCCATCGAAGAACTCGCCGACCGCATGCCCGTCACGAAGGCGGTGCTCGAGGAATCGCTGCGCCTCTATCCGCCCGCCGCCTTCCTCAGCCGCGCGGCTATCGCCGACGACGAGATCTGCGGCAAGAAGATCGGCGCGGGCGCCGTCGTCACTGTTTCGCCCTTCCTGCTGCATCGGCACAAGACGCTGTGGGACCATGCGGATGAGTTTCGTCCCGCGCGCTTCCTCGGCGCCAACCGGGAGAACATCGACCGCTTCGCCTACATCCCCTTTGGCGCGGGCCCGCGGGTCTGCATCGGCATGGGCTTCGCGCTACAGGAGGCGATCATCGTGTTGGCGCATCTGACGCGCGCCTTCCGGTTCGACCTGGCGCGGGGCCACGAGGTGCGGCCGGTTCAGCGGATTACGCTGCGGCCCCACGGCGGAATGCCCATGCAGATCGCGCCGCGCGCCTAGACGGCTCGCCCAAAAGCCCGGCTTGCGCTATGTACGCGCGATGCAAGGCCCCGTACCCCCATTCTGGAAAGCAGGAGAGAAGCCCCGCCGTCTCAATCTGGGCGGGCGGGAAGTCGAATCCGTCGGGCTCGACACGGATTTCTGGTCGGATTTTGCGCATCGCAGCCTGACCGTCAGTTGGCCAGCCTTCTTCTTTTTCGCGACGCTGGCCTTCCTTTCGCTGAATTGCGTGTTCGCCACCGTCTATTCGCTCGGCGACAAGCCGATCGCCAACGCGGAAGGCGATTTCCTGCATTATCTGTTCTTCAGCATCCAGACGCTGACCACTGTCGGCTATGGCGGCATGTATCCGCAGTCGATCTACGGCCATGTCGTTGCGAGCGCGGAACTCTATACGGGCGTGTTCACCACAGCCTTGCTGACGGGCCTGATCTTCTATCGCTTCTCGCGACCGCATCCGCGCATTCTCTTCGCTCAGCGGATCGTTGTCACAACGCACGACGGCAAGCGGAGCCTCATGCTGCGCGCCGCCAACGAGCGGCTCAACGCCATCTCCGCGCCAACCGCGAAAGTCTGGCTCTCGATTACCACGCAGACGGCTGAAGGGGCGACTTTCCGTCGGTTCATCGAACTACCCCTGCTCCGCGCGCAATCGCCTATCTTCGTCTTGAGCTGGACGATCATCCACGTCATCGACGAGTCGAGCCCGCTGTTCGGCATGGACGAGGCAGCGCTGGAAGCCGCACAAGCCTCGATCGTCGTGATGATCGAGGGCTACGACGAATCCGCCGCCCACAACGTGCGCGCGCGCCGGACCTACCTCGCGCCCGAGATCACGTTTGGACACCGCTATGTCGACGTTCTCGAGCCGAGCGACACCGATCGCGTACGGATCAACTACACGAAGTTTCACCTGACGGAGCCGGAGCGCTGACGCGGCGTCACGACCGCGTCACAGGCCGACGATTGATCGATTTCATAGCGCCCGCCTGCTTGAAGCGTTGCGACCCGTGCATCAGTCTCGGCTAACTGGGAGGTGGCCATGGAAAAGCTGAAACTGGCGTTCGCCTGGCGCTATCTGCCGCTCACCCTGTCCGTTCTCGCCGCCCCGTTCTTCTTCTCCGTGGCCATGGCCGCTCCGATCTTCGGCGGATTGTTCAAGCTCCTGGCGCTTGTGAGCGCGGCTCTCGCCGCGCTGGGCGTCCGCGATCTCATCCAGACGCGCCACGCGATCCTGCGCAGCCATCCCATCGCGGGCCACCTGCGTTTTCTGCTCGAAGAGGTGCGGCCGGAAATCCGGCAGTATTTTTTCGAGGACGAGAAGAGCGGCGCGCCGTTCTCGCGCGACAAGCGCGCGCTCGTCTATCAGCGCGCCAAAGCCGAGCTGGACAAGCGGCCCTTCGGCACCGAGCTCGATGTCTACAAGGAAGGCTTCGAATTTCTCCGCCACTCCATCGCGCCGACCGTCCCTAGCGAAGAGCCGCATCGTCTCAAGATCGGCGTCGATTGCGCCCAGCCCTATTCGGCGTCCATTCTGAACATCTCCGCGATGAGCTTCGGGGCGCTCAGCGCCAACGCCATCCGCGCGCTGAACGCCGGCGCCAAGCGCGGCGGTTTCGCGCACGACACCGGGGAAGGCGGCGTCAGCGCCTATCACCGCGAGAATGGCGGCGACATCATCTGGGAGGTTGGCTCCGGCTATTTCGGTTGTCGCGATCCGGACGGCCGCTTCTCGCCCGAACTCTTCGCCAAGATGGCCGTCGATCCGCAGATCAAGATGGTCGAGCTGAAATTGAGCCAGGGCGCCAAGCCCGGACACGGCGGCGTATTGCCGGCCGCTAAACTCACGCCGGAAATCGCGGCCATCCGCGGCGTGCCGCTCGGCGTCGATTGCGTGTCGCCCGCGCGCCATTCGGCGTTCTCGACCCCGGTCGAACTCATCCACTTTGTCGACGACATGCGCCGCCTGTCCGGCGGCAAGCCCGCGGGCTTCAAGCTCTGCATCGGCCAGCCGACGGAATTTCTCGCAATCTGCAAGGCCATGCTGGAAACAGGGATCACGCCCGACTTCATCGTGGTGGACGGCAAGGAAGGCGGCACGGGGGCCGCCCCGCTCGAATTCATGGACCATCTCGGCATGCCGCTGCGCGAAGGCCTGAACTTCGTGCACAACGCGCTGGTCGGCGTAGGCCTGCGTGAAAAAATCCGCATCGGGGCAGCGGGCAAGATCGTCAGCGCCTTCGATATCGCGCGCGCGATCGCGCTCGGCGCCGACTGGTGCAACGCCGCGCGCGGCTTCATGTTTGCGCTGGGCTGCATCCAGTCCCAGTCCTGCCACAACGACATGTGCCCCACGGGCGTCGCGACGCAGGATCCCGACCGCATGCGCGCGCTCGTCGTCTCCGACAAGGCGGAACGCGTTTACCGCTTTCATCGCTCGACGCTGTTGACGCTGGCGGAACTGACCGCCGCAGCCGGACTTGATCACCCCAGCGACTTCACCGTCGCGCATCTCGCGCGGCGCGTTTCCGCGCGCGAAATCCTTGGGTTCGAGGAATTGTACCGGCCATTGCACATGGGCGAACTTCTCGCCGGCTCGGACGATCCGCGCTTCCGCGACGCCTGGAAGCGCGCCAGGCCCGATACATTCGCGGCGGCTTGACGCTCAGCGCCGACCATAGGCTTTCAGGAACACGCGCGCGGCCTCATCCACGGTAGCCTGGATCTGTTCGCGCGGCGGCTTCGGCTGTGCGGCAAACAGCATCTTCTTGAACAGCACGCCCTGCGCGAGATTGAAGAACTGCTCGGCTGCCGCATGGCAGTCGGCAATTTCGAGCTCTCCGGTTGCAGCGCGGCGCTCCAGGAAGGCCGCGAAGCGACGGTGGCCGTATTCGGGACCGGACTCGTAAAAGGCCCGTCCGATCTCGGGAAATTTCGGCGCAACGGCTGCGACAGTACGCGTCTGCGCGATATGCGCGGGCTCGAGGATCAGGTCCATGATCGCAAAGCCGACGCGCGGCAAAACCGTTTCGATCGGCCCCTCGAGATCGTCATAGATCGACAATTGCTCGGCCTGCTGCCGCTTGTCCTCGCGGATCAGCGCGGCAAACAGCGCGTCCTTGGAGTTGAAATGCGCGTAGATCGTGCCCTTCGAAACCCCGGCCTCGCGCGCGATGTCGTTCATCGAGGCGGCGTCGAAGCCTTGCGCGAGAAAGACCTTGCGCGCGCCGTCGAGAATTTGACGCGCCTTCGCGCTGTCGGGCTGACCGCTTTCTGAAGCGGCCTGATGCTCCGCAAGCCCGGTCTGGCTCTCCTCCAGCCCCCGGCTATCCTGCCCTGCCATCATTGTGCGGTCGAAGATCATTTTGCTGACTGAACCGTTCGGTCAGTCTTGCTTTAGGCCTGCCCACCGTGGTAGTCAAGGCTGACCGAACGGTTCGGTGCGATGGATTTTGGCAGCGGAGCATGCGCTCCGGTTGCGCTGTTTATTTACGTTTCTCGAGCAAGTTGCGACCCGCACATGAACGAGCAGATCCCCAAGGAAAGGTTCGAGCGCCTGGCCGAGCCGGTAGCCACGGGCGCGACGCCTATCCAGACCACGAGAGAGCCTGCCTCGCCCGCTGGCAAGCGTCGCTTGATCGTCGCGCTGCTCGTCTCGGCCGCGCTGATCGCGGGATGCTGGTACGGCTATCGCTACATCACCGAGGGCCGCTTTATCGTCGCGACGGACGACGCCTACGTGAAGGCGGACATGGCGACGATTTCCGCCAGGGTCAGCGGCAATATCCTGACTGTTCCCGTCGTCGACAACCAGAAGGTCAAGAAAGGCGACGTTCTCGTCGAAATCGACCCCGTCGACTATCGGCTCGCGCTCGCCTCCGCCGCGCGCCGTATCGACACGCAGGCCGCGACAATCGCCCGGATCGACGCGCAGCGGATCGGACAAGAAGCCGCCGTGGCTCAGGCGCGCGCGCAGCTGACCGCGACGCAAGCGGACGAAACACGCGCCGCCTCCGAATTCGAGCGCGCCACGATCCTGGTGGAGAAGAATTTCGCGACGCCGCAGCGGCTTGATCTCGCGCGCGCCGACCGCGACCGCACCGCTGCTGCGGTAATTGGCGCAAAGGCCGCCGTCTCCGC
>CAMFKC010000235.1 GCA_945956975.1 uncultured Methylocystaceae bacterium
GATCACTACGGGGATGTCGGGATGCGCCTGAAGCAGCTTCTCGATTTCGGCGCGCGATAAAGCGATCCCGGTCGGCGCATTGGGATTGGCGAAGATGATCGCGCCGCAATCGTCGCCGTAATCGGCGACGTTGATCCGCATGTCGGCGGTCAGCGGCACGATCTTCGTGTTTACGCCGAAGAGCTGGGACCAGACGGGATAGAAGGAATAGGTGATGTCGGGGAAAGCCAGCGGCTTTTCGTGCTTCAGCAGCGCCTGAAAGACCAGCGCCAGCACCTCGTCCGAGGAATTGCCGACGAAAACCTGTTCCGCCTTCACGCCTTCACGCTTCGCGATCGCCTCGCGCAGCTTGAGCGAGGTCGGCTCGGGATAGAGGCGCAGCGCGTCGGTCGCCGCCGCTTGGATCGCTTCCAACGCGCGGGGGCTCGGCCCGTACGGGCTCTCGTTGGTGTTGAGCTTCACGATGTCGGCCATCGCGGGCTGCTCGCCCGCCACATAGGGCTTCAGGTCGTGAACGAGCGGGCTCCAGAAACGGCTCATCTTGTCTCGCGGGTGTCTGCGCGCGCGGCGCGCGTCCTTGTAGCCTGTTGCGGCGCGGCGAAAAAGTGCGGAGGGGCTTGCCTCGCCTATATGCGCCTGCGAAACACGAAAGGTCATTTTTCGGACCGATTCGCGCGGGATCAATGCTGAGAGTCGCGCTGATTTGAGCGCCGCCCGGCATCGACGGTGGGCCTGATGGTTTTGGACAGATTTGTGGGCGCAGGCGCCCGGTCCTTCGGGCTTGCGGCCTGCATTGCGGGTGGCAGCGTCATCGCGACCGCCGTGCAGGCGGAGAGCCTGCGTGCGAATTATGCGCTCAGCATCATCGGCGTGCCGATCGGCAATGCCGACGCCCTCGCCTCGATCGAGCCCGGCGCCTACAAGGTCGACATCGGCCTGCGCCTCTCAGGCCTTGCCGCCCTTGTGACGAAGGCAAAAGGCGCGGCGACGGCCAACGGCGTGATCGCCAATGCAAGCGTCCTGCCCAACGCCTACGCCAACACCACTGCCAATGCGACGGAAACCCGCACCGTCCGCATGGGTCTGGCCGCGGGCACCGTGCGCGCCGTGGAAATCTCGCCGCCCTTCCTCGACATGGACGAGCGCGTGCCGGTCACACAGGCCCACAAGACGAGCATCCTCGACCCCGTCAGCGCGCTGGTCATGAGCGTGCCCGCCGGCCAGCCGCTGGTCGGCCAGACAGCCTGCGACCGCACGATTCCCGTCTATGACGGGCTCGTGCGCTTCAACGTGTCGCTCTTCTACAAGGGCGTGCGCAACGTGCACGCCAAGGGCTACGCAGGGCCGGTTACGGTCTGTTCCGCCCGCTATACGCCGATCTCCGGCTACAAGTTCGACAGCCAGTCGACCAAGTTCATGGCCGACAATCGCGACATCGAGGTGTGGCTCGCGCCGATCGAGCAGGCGCATGTCGTTGTGCCCTACTACATCAAGGTCGGCACCAAATCGGGCGCCCTCATCATCCAGGCCGTCGATTTCCAGATCGGCCAGCAGCGCGCCCAAAGCAATTGATCCGAAGCGGATCAGAGAGCGGCCTGCGTTAAGCTTTACCGTGGCTTTCGGGCCCTTTTATCCACAGACGCTTGTGGCGTAGCGGCTTATTCGCCCCATATATTGCGTGAACACAGCGCGAATTTGCCGGTTTCAGCGATTCGTGCCCGCTCTGTTCGCGGTTCGGCCTGAAAGTTAACGTCTTGGCCTTTTCGAGTTCTTCTCCGCACTCGCTTGACAAAGACGGCCAGCGGAGTCCGACGGCGAGTCGAGATTTTCCCCTCCGATTCTCATTCGGAGTCGTTTCGATTCACAATACTTGGCGCCCGGCTTCTTCATTTCCGCGACATCTTGCGGAGAACGAAAAAGGACTCGTTACGAGTCAGCGATTCGGGCGCGATTCGTTCGCGGCCCGTTCGAATGTTGAATTTTTGGCCCCTCGGACGGTTCAGAACGGCACAGGTTGCGGTCGGGCCGCACAGGGCGGGGCGCGATGAATTATCCCGGCGCGCTGCCCGCTGCGGAGATGAAACTGCGGCGAACCGCAGGCGTGACCGCCGTGCTGGGCCCTACCAACACCGGCAAGACCCATTTCGCGATCGAGCGGATGCTTGCCCATCCCTCCGGCATGATCGGCCTGCCGTTAAGACTTCTGGCGCGCGAAGTTTACCAGAAGCTCGCGGCGCGGGCCGGCGTGAACGCGGTGGCGCTCATCACGGGCGAAGAAAAGATCAAGCCGCCACATGCGCGCTACTGGGTTTCGACCGTGGAGGCGATGCCGCGCGACCTGCCGGTCTCTTTCGTCGCCGTGGACGAGATCCAGCTCGCTGCGGATTTTGACCGGGGCCATGTCTTCACCGACCGCCTTCTCAACCGGCGCGGCGCGGACGAGACGCTTCTGATCGGCTCCGGAATCATGGCGCCGGTCATCCGCACGCTGCTGCCGGGCGTTCCGATCGTCGAGCGGCCGCGCCTGTCGAAGCTGACCTTCGCCGGCGAGCGCAAGATCTCCCGCCTTCCCCGGCGCAGCGCCATCGTCGCCTTCTCGGCGGAGGAGGTCTACGCCATCGCCGAATTCCTGCGCCGTCAACGCGGCGGCGCGGCGGTCGTGCTGGGCGCGCTCTCGCCCCGCACCCGCAATGCGCAGATCGACATGTTCCAGAACGGCGACGTCGATTATGTCGTCGCGACCGACGCCATCGGCATGGGCCTCAATCTCGACGTCGACCACATTGCGTTTGCCTCCGACCGCAAGTTCGATGGCCGGCAGTTCCGCCGCCTGACGCCGGCCGAGTTCGGCCAGATCGCGGGCCGGGCCGGGCGGCACACCAAGGACGGCACGTTCGGCACGTCCGGCCGCTGCCCGCCGTTCGACGAGGATCTGGTCGAGGCGCTGGAGGATCATCGCTTCGATCCGTTGTCCTTGTTGCAATGGCGCAACGCCAATCTCGATTTTGCCTCGATCCCGGCCCTGACCGCTTCGCTCGACAAATTGCCGGGGGAGCAGGGCCTGACCCGCGCGCCCATCGCCGAAGACCAGATGGTGCTCGACGTGCTTTCACACGACGAGGACGTGCGCCGGCAGGCCGCGACCCCCGCCGATGTCGCAAGGCTCTGGGAGGCCTGCCAGATCCCGGACTATCGCAAGGTCTCCCCCGCGGCCCACGCGGAGCTAGCGCGCACCGTCTTCTTCTACATCGTGCGGCGCGGGCGCATTCCCGACGACTGGTTCGCGCGGCGTCTCGCGGAGGTGGACCGCACGGATGGAGAGATCGACACGCTGTCGCAGCGGATCGCGCAGGTGCGGGCCTGGAGCTTCATCGCCAATCGCGGCGACTGGCTGAATAACCCCGAGCATTGGCAGGGCGAGGCGCGTCGGGTAGAGGACAGTCTGTCGGACGCCATGCACGAAAGGCTCGCGCAGCGCTTCGTCGACCGCCGCACCTCCCTTCTCATGCGGCGCCTCAGAGAGAACCGAATGCTGGACGCCGAAATTACCTCCGATGGCGATGTTCTGGTCGAGGGCCAGCATGTCGGGCAATTGCGCGGATTCCGCTTCACGGCCGATCCGCAGGCGGAAGGCGAAGCGGCCAGGGCGCTGAACGCCGCGGCGCAGAAGGCGCTGGCCGCCGAGATCGAGAGCCGCGCGACGCGCGTGAATGACGCGGTCGATACGGCCTTCGCGCTCTCCAACGACGGCGCCATCCGCTGGCTTGGCGAACCGATCGCGAAGATCGTCGGCGGCGACAAGATCCTGTCCCCCCGCGCGGTGCTGACCGCCGATGAAAGTCTGGCCGGCGAGGCGCTCGAAAAGGTTCAGCGCCGCGTCGATCTCTGGCTATCGCAACATGTCGCCAAGCTGCTCGGTCCGCTGGCCCAGCTCGAGGCTGGCGACGGGCTCGATGGCATGGCGCGTGGCGTGGCCTTCCGGGTCGCCGAGGACCTCGGCGTCGTCGATCGCGCCAAAATCGCGGGCGACGTGAAGGGCCTGTCGCAGGAGGCGCGCGGATCCTTGCGCAAGGCGGGCATCCGCTTCGGCGCCTATCATCTTTATGTTCCTGCGCTGCTGAAGCCCGCGCCGCGGTCGCTGGCCGCGCAGCTCTGGTCTCTGAAGCACGGCGGCCTGGACGGCGCCGTCGGGCTGGAAGAGGTCGCGCATCTCGCCTCCTCCGGCCGCACCTCGTTTGCGGCGAACCCCGAAATTTCCAAGGATCTCTACCGCGTCGCGGGCTTCCGGGTGTCCGGCGAGCGCGCGGTGCGCGTCGATATTCTGGAGCGCCTGGCCGACCTGATCCGTCCGGCGGTCGCCTACCGTCCGGGAACGACGCCGGGCGATCCGCCCGCGGGCGCCGCCGACGGCAACGGCTTCGTCGTGACGGTCGGCATGACCTCGCTGGCGGGCTGCTCGGGCGAGGGCTTCGCCTCGATCCTGAGGTCGCTCGGCTTCCACATGGAAATGCGGCCCGGCCCGGCAATCACCGTGCCGCTCGTGCCCAAGGCGCCGACCGAGCCGGTGCAGGTTGCGACGGCAGGCGAAGCCGAGCCGGGATCGCCGGCCTCCGGCCGGCCCGAGGAGTCCGCAGACGAAGATGCCGGCCAGAGGCCGGCGGTCCCGGCTGACGCCGAGGACGGAGAGATTGTGGCAGAGGCGGAGGGGCAGGCTTCCGAAGAAGCCGTGTTGACGGACGAGCAGGCAGGCGTGGATGCGCCGGCCGAGCCGACGGCTGTCGAGATCGAGGCCGCCGCCGCCGAGGCGCAGCCGGACGTCGTCGAAGACGAACCTGCCGTGGAGGCAGCGCCTGCCGAAACGCCGAGCGACGAGGGCGTTCTGGCGGAATCCGCGCTCGCGGCTGCCGGCGACGAGGCCGTCGCCGAAGCCGAGTCAGCCGAAGCGCCTGCGGGCGAAGAGGCCCCGGCCGAACCGGCCGAACCCGTCCTGATCGAGGTCTGGACGCCCGGCCGTCCGCATCAGCAC
>CAMFKC010000236.1 GCA_945956975.1 uncultured Methylocystaceae bacterium
CATGGCATGACCGGTGCGATCGGCGGCGGCGCAGGTACGCTGCGCCGGCGGTCCCTTGCCGTAATCGGTCGTCATGCCGCCGAACGGGCGCTGGTAGATCTTGCCGTCGGCCGTGCGCGAGAAGGGCACGCCCCAGTGCTCGAGCTCGTAGACCGCGGCCGGCGCGTTGCGGCAGAGATATTCGATGGCGTCCTGGTCGCCCAGCCAATCCGACCCCTTCACGGTGTCGTACATGTGCCACTTCCAGTTGTCCGGGCCCATGTTGGCGAGCGAGGCGGCGACGCCGCCCTGCGCGGCGACCGTATGCGAGCGCGTCGGGAACACCTTGGAAATGCACGCCGTGCGAAGGCCCGCCTGCGAGCAGCCGACGGTGGCGCGCAGACCCGCGCCGCCGGCGCCGACGATCACGACATCAAACGTATGGTCGGTGACGGGATAGGCGCGGCCGTTGATGGAAAACGCAGCCGAGCCGTTGATAGCCCCATTGCTTGCCATGTGTCTTTTCCTTCGATCAGCCGCCGACGGCGAGCTTGATGATCGACAGCGCTGTCGCGGCCGCGATCAGGCCGGAGAACATCGTGTTGGCGACGAGCATGCCGATCTTCCAGCGGCCATGCGCGTAATCCTCGATGATCGTGTCCATGCCCAGTTTCATGTGGTAGATGCCGACCACCGTGAAGAGCAGCGCGACCGTGCCCGGTCCGATGCGGTGGCTGAAAAGGCGCATCACCGAATCGTAGTCGCGGCCGACCAGCGACACGACCAGGAAGGCGAAGGCCATGCCCAGCACCATCAAGGCTGCGGCGGTGATGCGCATGGTCAGGGCATGCTGCGTAGCCTTGCCGCGGCTCGCGCCGAGAGCGCGAACCGTCGAGGACTCGCTGCGCAGGGAAGAGGACTTGTCCGACATCTCGTTCTCCGCTCAGCGATATACGTAGGCTAGGATCCAGAAGATCAGCGTCAGGGCGATCGAACCGGCGAGCGTCCCCTTGGCGGCGAGTTCGCGGCCTTCCGGGTCGAGCAGATAGCCGGCGTCCCACAGCGCATGGCGCACGCCGCCCAGCAGGTGGTGGAACAGCGACCAGGTGAAGCCGAACAGCACGAGCCGCCCGAGCAGCGAGCCGTAGACCCAGTTCACGGTGTCGAAGGCGCCGCGGCCGGAGGCGGCGGCTATGAAGTACCAGGCGAGCAGCAGCGTGCCGGCATAGAGGCACATGCCGGTGATGCGGTGCAGGCCCGACATCACCATGGTGAACATCATCTTGTAGACCTGAAGGTGCGGCGACAGCGGGCGTCTGTCCTGCAGACGCTGGGACGGATTATTTGCCTCGGCCATGACAGCCCTCACATTCGGTGCATTTGTCGGACCGTTCACTAGTCCAAACCCTGCTGCGGCGCAACGCCGCGCGCGCCCGCAATTCGTATGGGAGGCATGTCGGTTGCAATGCCGCCGCAATGCTATGATTGTTGGCACCTTCATGAATGCTCGGGGGCGGGACTGAATGCGGGTTTCTGTGACTGGCGTCTGGCGTCTGGCCCTTGCGGCGGCGATGGCGTTCGGCGCCACCGGAACGGCGTCCGCCGCCTCTGGCCGCCTGTCCATTCAGTCCAGCGGCGTGAAACGCACCGCCTATGTGATCGAGCACGCCCGGCTCAAGCGCGCGCGCCGTCCGGTCATCGTCTTCCTGCACGGCCAATCCGGCTCGGGCGTCAGGGTCCGCGACCGAATCGGCCTTGATCGCGCGCTCAAGTCGCGCAGCGTTGTGGTGGTCTATCCCGATGCGCTCGGCGGCAAGTGGGACCTCAGCGACACCGGCTCCGCCCGCGAGCTCAAATTCGTCCGTGACCTCATCGCCAAGCTCGAATCCGACGGCATCGCCGATCGCAAGAAGATCTACATCGCTGGCGGCGGCCCCGGCGGCATTCTGGCCATGCGGCTCGCCTGTGGACAGGCGAACGACTTCGCAGGCGCTGCCTCGCTGATCGCCCTCATGCCGACGGCCGACGCCGCAGCCTGCAAGCCGGCGCGGCCAATCCCCTTCCTTCTGCTCGCCGGCACGGCGGACCCGAAAGTGCCGTATGGCGGCGGCAAGGCCGACTTGCCCGAATTCAAGGGCGATGTCGTCTCCGCGGCGGCGACGCTCGCGCCCTTCATGGCCATAGCCGGGTGCAGCGATAAAATGTCCAAGGTGGATGTGCCCGACCGCGACAAGAACGACGGCTCGCGGGTTCAACTCGAATTCCCGGCTGGCTGCAAGGCGCCTGTCGAATTGGTCCGGATCGACGGCGGGGGCCACACCCTGCCGGGCATGCGCCCCATCTCGGATCGCGGCCAGCCTGTCGGCGCCCGCAACGGCGATATCGATGCGGCGCGACTGCTGATCCACTTTTTTCTTAAGGGACGCGGCATCTGAGCCTGCGCGCGACGATCGCCGCGGCCGCCTGCCTCGCCGCGCCATTTCAGGCGCTGGCGCAGGCCTGTCCCGCCCAAGGAACTGAAACCGCCGAAATCGCCGTGGCCGAAGAACATCTGGATCTGCTGCTCGCCGACGGACGCATCGCGGGACTGGCCGGTGTCGCTGCCGATCCGTCCGCCACTGGCGCACAGGCCGTCAGGACGCGCCTATCCGGAGGCGAGATCCGGCTGGCGCCGCTTTCCCAAAAGCCGGACCGTTGGGGCCGCACGCCTGCAGCGGTCTTTACGCCAGGCCACGCGGAAAGCCTGAACGAACAGATATTGCAGGCAGGCCTTGGCCTGTATCGACCGGACTCCGTTGCGTGGCCATGCCGGGATCGCCTGCTGGCGGCGGAACAATCAGCGCGCGCTGAGCGTCTGGGGATATGGTCTTCGCTTGGCGTAGTGCTCGACGCGGGCGACGCAAAGGCGATTTTAGCCGCTTCGAAAGGTCTGGTCGTGGTCGAGGGACGCGTCTTGTCTATTGGCGAGCGGCGCGGGCGCGTTTATCTCAATTTCGGGACACGGCGGACGACGGACTTCACGATTGTGATTTCGAAACGAAATCTTGCTCAATTCGAGATTGCGAAGTTGCCGGTGCGGTCGGCGGTCGGCCGCCGCCTGCGCGCACGCGGCCTGATCGATCGCGGGTTTGGACCGTTGATGGAGATAACCAATCCGGACGCGCTCGAATTTCTAGATCGGGCGGCGGAAGCAAGGCAGTGACCCAAAGCATGGCGCAGATCGGGATGCAGGCGTTTGGGCGGGCGGCCCTGTTCGCTTTCGCCATGGCGCTTGCCGGTTGCGCCACGCTCGAGCGCCAAGGCGAATTGCCGCAGCAGGGTCCGGCAGTCCCACCCGCTGCGCCTCGCACCGTCGGGGTCGACGCGCTGACCACGGCGGAACACAAGAAGCTCGTGTCCCAATTCGGGGGCGAATATCATTGGCCAGCCGCCGAATCCTATCTCAACGCCATTCTCGTCAAGCTGGCCGCCGCCTCCGATGTGCCGACGACGCCCTATCGCGTGACCATCCTCAACACACCAGTGGTCAACGCCTTCGCGCTGCCGTCGGGCAATCTTTACATTTCGCGCGGCCTCCTCGCTCTCGCCAACGATTCCTCGGAAGTTGCAGCCGTCATGGCGCACGAGATCGGCCATGTGACCGCCCGTCATGCCGCCGCCCGCGCGGAGCAGGAGAAGCGCGCCGCCCTCATCGCCTCCGCGGCGACGGTCATCCAGAGCCGGCAAAAGGGCGAGGAGGTCGAGAACACCCAACGCCTTTCCTTCGCCAGCTTCTCGCGGCAGCAGGAGATCGAGGCGGACAGAATCGGCGTCAACGTCATTGCGCGCGCGGGCTTCGACCCCTACGGCGCGGCGCGCTTCCTGACGTCGCTCGGCCGGTCGACTGCGCTGCGCGCCGAGTTGCTCGGCCAGAAGACACCCGACAAGCCCGACATTCTTGCGACGCACCCCTCGACGCCCGAGCGCATTTCGCTCGCCACCCAGACCGCGCGCCAGATCAGCGCGCCCGGCATCGGCGCGACGGACCGCGCCGGATATCTCGCCGCAATCGACGGCATGAATTTCGGCGAGGACCCGTCCGACGGCATCGTGCGCGGGCGGCGCTTCCTGCAGCCACGCCTGCGATTTGCCTTCACCGCTCCAGACGGCTTCGTTCTCGACAACACCCCGCGCGCGCTGCTCGGGCGTGCGCCGGGCGGCGTTGAGGCCGTGCGCGTTGACAGTGTGCCGGACAATTCCGCCGGCGCGCTTGAAAACTATCTTGCGTCGGGATGGCTCGACGGTCTGCTTCGTTCGTCGATCCAGACCGGCGACATCAACGGCATGCCCGCTGCGTTCGGCCTGGCGCGCGCCGGCGAATGGAATTTTCGCGTCGCCGTCGTGCGCAAGGATGGCGACATCTATCGCTTGCTCTTCGCCGCGCGCTCCATGGACGACGCAACGATCGCAAAATTCGATCAGGCGATTCGCTCGTTTCGCGCCCTGACGGACGAGGAAGCCGCGAAGGTGAAGCCGATGCGTCTTCAGGTGGTGAAGGCCGGCCTGACCGACAATGTCGATACGCTGGCGCGACGAATGGCCATAGTCGACCGTCCCATGGACATGTTTCTCCTGATGAACGGCCTTTCGCAGGGCGGGGCGTTGAAATTCGGCGAAGCGTACAAGATCGTCGTGGATCAATAAGCTGCATCTCGAACTGGGCCGCAGATGAAGCGGCTAGTCGTCGTCTCTCACGCGCTTGTGATCCGCAAGCGACCGCAGGCCGTATAGCTTTTAGCGCCCTATCCGTGAACGCCGCCTTGACCGGCGATCCACAGACCCGGAGGCATACCATGGCGCAGTTGCCTGGATTGCATCGTGAATTCGTGCGCGCCGCGATGGCGGCGCCGTTTCTGGAGCGTGAAGAAGAACACCAACTGGCCCTACGCTGGCGCGACATCCGCGACCAGAAAGCGCTCGATCAGCTCTCCGCCTCGCACATGCGGCTCGTGATCGCGATCGCCGCGCGTTTTCGACATTATGGAC
>CAMFKC010000237.1 GCA_945956975.1 uncultured Methylocystaceae bacterium
AGATTCATGAGCGTCTCGTGGGCTCGGAGATGTGTATAAGAGACAGGGTGAACATGGCGCCGAGCGGGGCTGCCGCCTTCTGCGCGGCGTCGGCGACGGGATGGCGCCAGACCAGCGTGCCGAGCGCGGCCGACGCCATAACCATGTAGGCGAACATGCCCAGCCAGGCGGCGGGCACATGGATGTACATGATGCGCACGGTCTCGCCCTGTTGATAGTCCGCCGGCGCGACGAAGAAGACGAGGTAGAGGCCCACCGCGATCAGGATCGCGGCCAGCGCGCCGAAGATCGGCACGGCGCGGGCGGCGAAGCGCAGCACGAAGGACGGGTTGGCGAAACGAAGCATCGTTTTCCGTGTCTGGACCGCGAGCCTTCAGGCCCGCAGCCGCTGAAGCGAGCCTGAAGGCTCGCGGTCCAATGCGGCTTACTTATGCCCCCGCATGGGCGAAGGCAATTTGACCTCGATCACTCGCCGAGCCGGCGCAGCAGCGCCCCGGCGGCGAAGGGACAGAGCGCGCCAGAGGCCAGAGTCAGGGCGGCGAGGATGGCCAGCGGGGTGGCGAAGGGGATCGTCCCGCCGGACGCCGCGGTGGCGGCGGAGACGCCGAAAATGAGCGCGGGCACGCAGAGCGGCAGCACCAGAAGCGCCATCAGGAGGCCGCCGCGCCTGAGCGAAACCGTGGCGGCGGCGCCGACGGCGCCGATGAAGGTGAGCGCTGGCGTGCCGACCAGCAGCGAGGCGCCGATGCCGAGCATCGAGGCCGCCTCCTGCGCCATCAGGACGCCGAACAGAGGCGCCGCGACGACGAGCGGCAGGGCGGTCGTCGCCCAGTGGGCGAGGCATTTGACGAAGACGACGAGTTCGAGCGGGGTCGCGCCGAGCTGGAGCTGGTCGAGCGAGCCATCCTCGAAATCGGCCTGGAAGAGACGGTCGAGGCCGAGCAGCATCGCCAGGAGCGCGGCGATCCAGAGGATGGCCGGGCCGATGCGGCGCAGGAGGTTGAGGTCCGGGCCGATGGCGAAGGGCAGGATGGTCACCAGCATCAGCATGAAGACGACGCCCATCGAGCCGCCGCCGCCGATGCGGCGGGCAATGGCGAATTCGCGAAAGAAGAGCGCAGCGAGCGGGCCTCTCACGCGACGCCCCCCAGTTTGAGTTCGGCGGCGTTGTCGAGCCCGACCGGGGAATGGGTGGCCGCCAGCACCATCCCACCGCCAGCGCGATGGCGCGCCATGACCGCGGCGAGCGCTTCCTGCGCCCGCACGTCGAGCGCGGTGGTCGGTTCGTCGAGCAGCCAGATCGGGCGCGGCGCCACCAGCAGGCGTGCGAGCGCGATGCGGCGCTTCTGGCCGGCGGAGAGGTAGCCGGCGGGAATGTCCAGGACATGCGCGAGGCCGAACGCGTCGAGGGCCTGGGCCGGCGCAAGCCCTGCCGCTGCGTCGGCGCGCGCGAGAAAGGAAGCCCAGAAGTCCAGATTTTCGCGCACGGTCAACGCGGGCTTCATGCCTTCGGCATGGCCGACGTAGTGCAACGCGGCTGCAAGCTCTTCGCTCTCGCCGTCCAGCGTGAGCGCGCCGGCCGCCAGCGGCAGCAATCCGGCGATGGCGCGCAGCAAGGTCGACTTGCCGGCGCCGTTGGGGCCGGAAAGAATGAGCGCCTGGCCATCGGAAAGAACGAAATCGACGCCTTCGACAATGCGTCGCCCGCCGCGATCCACGCAGACTTTTTCGGCCAGGAGACGCATGCCCTGCGCGCTCAACCTTCCGTAAGCGGCGCCTGCAAAATCAGCGCGCCCGAGCTTGTCGTGTAGCGGGCTTCGCGCAAATTATCTATAAGCCCTTCTTCCCTCAGCTTGCGCAGGATCATCGCCATGGCGTCGCTCGACAGCTTCAAGTCCCGCAAAAAACTCACTGTCGGCAACAAGACGTATCATTACTTCTCCCTCAAGGCGGCCGAGAAGAACGGTCTCACCGGCGTCTCCGCCCTGCCTTATTCGATGAAGGTCCTGCTGGAAAACCTGCTGCGCAACGAGGACGGACGCTCGGTCACGAAGGACGACATCCAGGGCGTCGCCGAATGGCTCGTCAACAAGGGCAAGACGGAGCGCGAAATCTCGTTCCGGCCCGCGCGCGTCCTCATGCAGGACTTCACCGGCGTGCCGGCGGTGGTCGATCTCGCCGCCATGCGCGACGCCATGACGCAACTGAAAGGCGACCCGCAGAAAATCAATCCGCTGGTGCCGGTCGATCTCGTGATCGACCATTCCGTGATCGTCGACGCCTTCGGCACGGCCAAGGCGTTCAAGCAGAACGTCGATCTCGAATATCAGCGCAACGGCGAGCGCTACCGCTTCCTCAAATGGGGGCAAGGCTCGTTCGACAATTTCCGCGTCGTGCCGCCCGGCACCGGCATCTGCCACCAGGTGAACCTGGAATATCTCGCGCAGACCGTGTGGACGCGGAAGGAGAAATACAAGGCGCCGCGCGCGGCCAAGGCGGAGAATATCGAGGTCGCCTATCCCGACACGCTGGTGGGCACGGATTCGCACACGACCATGGTCAACGGCCTCGCCGTGCTCGGCTGGGGCGTCGGCGGCATCGAGGCGGAGGCCGCAATGCTCGGCCAGCCGCAATCGATGCTTCTGCCGGAAGTGATCGGCTTCAAGCTGCACGGCAAGCTGAAGGAAGGCGTGACCGCGACCGACCTCGTGCTGACGGTCACGCAGATGCTGCGCAAAAAGGGCGTGGTCGGCAAGTTCGTGGAATTCTTCGGCGACGGGCTCGAGCATCTGACGCTCGCCGATCGCGCGACGATCGCCAACATGGCGCCGGAATATGGCGCGACCTGCGGCTTCTTCCCCGTGGACGACGAGACGCTGAATTATCTCAAGACCTCGGCGCGCAAGGCGCCGCGCATCGCGCTGGTCGAGAAATACGCCAAGACCCAAGGCCTGTTCCGCAAGAAGGGCGCGCCGGACCCGGTCTTCACCGACAATCTCGAGCTGAATCTCGCCGACGTCGTGCCTTCGCTCGCAGGGCCCAAGCGGCCGGAAGGGCGCGTGGCGCTGAGCGATGTCGCGGCCGGCTTCGCCGCGGCGATGGAGGCCGAGTACAAGAAGGCCGAGGACATGGCTTCGCGCTACAAGGTGGAGGGCGCCAATTTCGACATCGGCCACGGCGATGTCGTGATCGCGGCGATCACGTCCTGCACCAATACGTCCAACCCCGGCGTGCTGATCGGCGCGGGCCTGCTCGCGCGCAACGCGGTCGAGCGCGGGCTGACGTCCAAGCCCTGGGTGAAGACGTCGCTCGCGCCGGGCAGCCAGGTTGTGGGCGAATATCTCGCCAAGGCGGGGCTGCAAAAGTATCTCGACAAGATCGGCTTCAACCTCATCGGCTATGGTTGCACAACCTGCATCGGCAATTCCGGCCCGCTGCCGGCGCCGATCTCGAAGGCCATCAACGACAATGGCGTGGTGGCCGCCGCGGTGCTGTCGGGCAACCGCAATTTCGAGGGACGCGTCTCTCCGGATGTGCAGGCGAACTATCTCGCCTCGCCGCCGCTGGTGGTGGCCTATGCGCTCGCGGGCTCCGTGCAGAAGGACCTGACCAAGGAGCCGCTCGGGCACGACAAGACCGGCAAGCCGGTGTTCCTGCGCGACATCTGGCCGACCTCAAGCGAGATCCAGGCCTTCATCCGCAAGAACGTGACGCGCGCGATCTACGCGACGAAATACGCTTCGGTGTTCGACGGCGATTCCAACTGGAAGAAGGTGAAGGCGCCGGCGGGCGAGACCTATAAGTGGGACATGGGGTCCACCTATGTGCAGAACCCGCCCTATTTCCGCGGCATGACGATGACGCCGCAGCCCGTGACGAACATCGAGGGCGCGCGCGTGCTGGCGCTGTTCGGCGACAAGATCACGACCGACCACATTTCGCCGGCAGGCTCGATCAAGCTCAATTCGCCGGCGGGCAAGTGGCTGTCGGAGCATCAGGTGCGGCCGGACGACTTCAACCAGTACGGCACGCGGCGCGGCAATCACGAGGTGATGATGCGCGGCACGTTCGCCAACATCCGCATCAAGAATTTCATGATGCAGGATGCGAGCGGCAACGTGCCGGAGGGCGGGAACACGAAGCACTTCCCCGGCGGCGAGGCCATGTCGATCTACGACGCGGCGATGCGCTACGAGGCGGAGGGACGCCCGCTGGTGGTGTTTGCGGGCGCCGAATACGGCAACGGCTCGTCGCGCGACTGGGCGGCCAAGGGCACGAAGCTGCTCGGTGTGCGCGCGGTGATCGCGCAGAGCTTCGAGCGCATCCACCGCTCCAACCTCGTCGGCATGGGCGTACTGCCGCTGGTGTTCCGCGACGGCATGACCTGGCAGGCGTTGGGCCTGAAGGGCGACGAGACGGTGACGATCAAGGGGCTCGAAGGCGGGGCGCTGAAGCCGCGCGCGCAGCTGACGGCGGAGATTACATACGCCGATGGCGCGACGAAGAACGTGCCCCTGCTCTGCCGGATCGATACGCTGGACGAGCTGGAATATTACCGCAACGGCGGGATCTTGCAGTACGTGCTGCGGCAGCTGGCGGCTTAGGAGTAAGGCCCGCAGCCGTGCGGGCCTTCGGTTTTGCAAGGCGTCTCGACGAGACCGTTAGCCCTTCTTGTAGCCGCACTTGTTTTCGTAGTCGGACACCCAGCAACCCGTCTGCTTGCAATTGTTGAGCGAGGTCGCGCACTTTCCGGGGCAGGGCCCGGCTGTGTCCTTGAAAGTCTTGGCGCAATAGTCGGTGCAGGCCTTGTGGCGCGCCGAGCAGGTCTGCGCCGCAGCGAGCTGCGGCAGCAATACGAGAGCGGCAAAGCAAATCCCCGATATCAAACGAAATTTGCGCATCTGGAAAATCCCCCAATTTTCAGGTCGCCCATCGCGGCCCGCGCCGAGGCTACTACCCCAGCGCTAGCGGAGCAATTGGG
>CAMFKC010000238.1 GCA_945956975.1 uncultured Methylocystaceae bacterium
CTTCAGGCGATATTGTTGGAAAGCGCGCAGACTTTCAAACCGGATTGTTCAATGCTCTCGCTCGACAATATCCGTGTTTTCGTGCGCGCCGTGGAGCTCGGCTCATTCTCCTCTGCGGGCCGGAGCATGAGGCTTTCCGCGGCAGTCGTGAGCCACCGGATTCGCTCTCTGGAGAAGGCGCTCGGCTGCCGATTGTTTAATCGCACCACGCGCAAAATGTTTCTGACGGAGCAGGGCCGCGTTTTTTATGAGCATTGTCTGGATGTTTCGCAGGCGCTGGAACGCGCCGAGGCGAGCGTCTCCGACAAGGGCGCTCCGCCGCGCGGCCTGTTGAAGGTCACCGCGCCGCTCGGGTTCGGCCAGCGTGTGGTCGCGCCATTCCTGCCGCGCTTCCAGCAGCGCTATCCCGAGATCGACGTCACGCTGCGCCTGTCGGACTATCTCGTCGACCTCTTTACCGAGGCCGTCGATGTCGCCGTACGCATGGACCGACTGCCCGATTCTTCGCTCATCGTGCGCAAGATCGCGGATGTCGAGCGCGTCCTCTGCGCCGCGCCCGCCTATATCGGCAAGCACGGCGCGCCGAAGTCGATCGCCGACCTCGAGAAGCACCGCTGCCTCATGCTGCGCTATCCCGGTTCCCGCCAGTTCCGCTGGACCCTCCAGCGCGGGGGACGGGCCGTCTCGGCCATGGTGTCGGGCGGCCTCGACGCGGACGCCGGCGATGTTCTGACCCAATGGGCGCTGGCCGGCGAGGGCATCGTGATGAAGCCCCTCTTCGAGGTGGCGGAGCACCTGCGCTCCGGCGCGCTGGTCGCTGTCTTGCCGGAGAACCCGCCGACGCCCGTCACGCTCGCGATCCTCCATGCCTACCAGCGCATGGTGCCGCCGAAAGTCCGCGCCTTCGCCGATGCGCTGGCCGAGGAGGCGCGAGATCACATCGAGGCCGCCCTTGCCGACGTGCGGCCGTCGCGGCCGCGGAAGCGGCGCGCGGGCTGACCGGGATTGGCGAGGCCCGCCGAAGCGCAGTTTCAAAAAATATTTGAATGTGGAACGATTGCGCGCTGCTAGAATGAGACGAGCAGGGAGCGGGTTTTCATGGGCCGTCTGTCGACGCACGTGCTGGATATCCAGGCTGGACGGCCTGCCGCCAATGTGGCGCTGGAACTCGTGCGCATCGGCAAGGATGGCGCCGTCACGCCGGTGAAGACGTGCCGCACCAACGCCGACGGCCGCACCGACGCCCCGCTTCTCTCGGGCGATGACATGGAGACGGGCGTCTACGAGATCCGCTTCCACGCTGGCGATTACTTCCGCGACGCCGGCCAGAGCCTGCCCGAACCCGCCTTCGTCGACGTCGTGCCGATCCGCTTTGGCATCGCCGACGCCGCAGGCCATTATCATGTGCCGCTGCTCGTCTCGCCCTGGGCCTTCTCGACCTACCGGGGCTCGTAAGACATGGCCGCCTATCCGCGCGACATGATCGGCTACGGGGAGAACCCGCCGCACGCGCGCTGGCCGGGCGAGGCGCGCATCGCCGTGCAGTTCGTCGTCAATTACGAAGAGGGCGGCGAGAACAACATCCTGCACGGCGACGCGGCGTCCGAGGCCTTCCTGTCCGAGATTGTCGGCGCGGCGCCCTGGCTCGGCCAGCGGCACATGAACATGGAATCGATCTACGAATACGGATCGCGTTCCGGCTTCTGGCGCCTCATGCGCATGTTCCGCGATCGCGCCATGCCGGTCACGGTCTTCGGCGTCGCCACGGCGCTCGCGCGCAACCCCGAGGCCGTTGCCGCCATGAAGGCGGCCGGCTGGGAAATGGCGAGCCATGGCCTCAAATGGATCGACTACAAGGACGCGCCGAAAGAAAAGGAGCGCGCGGACATCGCCGAGGCGATCCGCCTGCACGCGGAGGTCGTCGGCGAACGCCCGCTCGGTTTCTATCAGGGCCGCACGTCGGAAAATTCGATACCGCTGACGATCGAGGAGGGCGGCTTCCTCTATTCGGCGGACGTCTACGCCGATGAACTGCCCTACTGGCGTGACGACGGCAAGCGCCAGCAATTGCTGGTCCCCTACACGCTCGACGCCAACGACATGCGCTTCGCCACGCCGCAGGGCTTCAACAGCGGCGACCAGTTCTTCGCCTACCTCAAGGACAGCTTCGACACGCTCTACGCCGAAGGCGAGACGCAGCCGAAGATGATGTCGGTCGGCCTGCATTGCCGGCTGGTCGGCCGCCCCGGCCGCGCCGCGGCGCTCGCGCGCTTTCTCGACTACATCGGCAAGCACGATCGCGTGTGGGTGGCGACCCGTCTCGACATCGCCCGCCACTGGATCAGGACGCATCCGCCGAAGGGCGGCTACGTGCCGAGCCGCATGGGGCGCGCGCTGTTCACGGAAGTATTCGGCGACATCTACGAACACACGCCGCAGATCGCTGCGGGCGCTCATGCAAAGGGTCTGGGCCCCGAATGCGATACCGCGCAGGGCCTGCACGAGGCGATGGCTGTCGTCGCGCGCGCCATGTCGAAGGACGAGAAGCTGGCGCTGATCCGCGCCCATCCCGATCTCGCCGGCCGCCTCGCGCTGGCCAAGGGCCTGACCGTAGACTCCACGAAGGAGCAGGGCTCGGCCGGCCTCGACCGGCTGACGCCGGACGAACTCAAGCGCTTCACTACGCTCAACGATTCCTACAAGGCCAGATTCGGGTTCCCCTTCATCATGGCGGTGAAGGGCGCGACCAAGGACGATATCCTCAACGCATTCGAGCGGCGCATCAGCCATGCGCCGGACCAGGAATTTGCTGAGGCGCTGTCGCAGATCGACAAGATCGCGCTTCTGCGCCTGAAGGACCGATTGCCGGCATAAAAGGGCGCCGGATTTGCATGTGCAGCGAACGACAGATTCGCGCACCATCTGGGAGAGGCGACACATGAGCGAAACCACCGAACACGGCGTGGACGAAGTCCTGCCGCCCCAGCGTCTTGCGGCGCTCGGCATCCAGCATGTTCTGGTCATGTATGCGGGCGCGGTCGCCGTGCCCTTCATCATCTCCGGCGCGCTCGGCCTTTCGCCCGAGCAGCGGACCCTGCTGATCAATGCGGATCTCTTCGCCTGCGGCCTCGCCACGCTGGTCCAGTCGCTCGGCTTCCCCGGCGTCGGCATTCGCCTGCCGGTCATGATGGGCGTCACCTTCGCCTCCGTCGCGCCCATGCTCGCCATGATCGGCGCCGGCAAGGCCGCGGGCGCCGCGCCGACGGCGACGCTCCTCAATATCTACGGTTCGGTGATCGCCTCGGGCATTTTCGCCTTCCTCGTCGCGCCGCTCATCGGCCGGCTCATCCGCTTCTTCCCGCCAGTCGTCACCGGCACGATCATCGCGGTCATCGGCATCACGCTGATGCGCATCGGCATCGGCTGGGCGGGCGGCGCGCTGCCGACAATCAAGAAAAACGTGGACGGCGTGATGGGCGACTTCCCCAATCCTGCCTTCGGCCATCCCGAGAACCTCGCCATCGCGGCCACCGTTCTCGTGGCCATCCTGCTGATCTCGCGCTTCGCCAAGGGCTTCATGGCGAACATCGCGGTGCTGCTGGGCATCGTCATCGGCGCGATCATCGCCGCCATCCTCGGCAAGCTGAACACGGGCCTGATCGCCAATGCGCCCTGGTTCGGGCTGGTCTATCCCTTCCAGTTCGGCATGCCGACCTTCGACTTCTGGTCCATCCTCACCATGTGCATCGTCATGATCGTGGTGATGGTGGAATCCACCGGCATGTTCCTGGCGCTCGGGGAGATGACCGGCAAGAACGTGGATGCGAAGGCACTGACCAAGGGCCTGCGCGCCGACGGCGTCGGCACGATCCTCGGCGGCGTCATGAACACCTTCCCCTACACGTCCTACTCCCAGAACGTCGGCCTCGTCGGCGTGACCGGCGTCCGTTCGCGCTGGGTTGCGGTGGCGGGCGGCGTGATCCTGCTGATCCTCGGCCTGATCCCGAAGCTCGCGTCGATCTTCGGCGCCATCCCGCTGAGCGTGCTCGGCGGCGCCGGCCTCGTCATGTTCGGCATGGTGGCGGCGACGGGCATCCGCATTCTCGCGAGTGTGGATTACACCGGCAATCGCAACAATCTGCTGATCGTTGCGCTCGGCATCGGCTTCGGCATGCTGACGCTGATCGCCCCGAACTTCTTCGAGGCCTTCCCGAAGCAGCTCAAGCCGCTGCTGGAATCCGGCATCCTGCTGACGACCATCGTCACGGTGGCGCTGAACGCGTTCTTCAACGGCGCGGGCTCGGCGGAGATGAAGAAGGTCGAGGCGCACTGAAGGATGTGCATCCCCTCTCCCGCTGCGCGGGAGAGGGGGCCTCGCCAAGCGAGGTCGGGTGAGGGCGCCGCGGTTCTCGACCAACTGATGACGAGGTGGCGCGGCCCTCATCCGTCATGCTTCGCATGCCACCTTCTCCCGCTCCGCGGGAGAAGGGAGATCAGCCTTACAAATGCAGCCCGCGCAGCACCTGCGTGAAGGCGATCTGGTCCGCCGTCGGCGGGGTCGGCGCGCTGTCCTTGCCGGCGGTATCCGGGAACATGCGGAAGGCCGTGTTCATCACGATATGCGCGAAGTTCGGCAGCAGCGCATGCATCACCTGCCCGAAGCGCCCGAGCCGCGTAGCCACGCGCGCGGGGCGATGGATGATCGCGTCGATCACGAGATCGGCGGCCTCGTCGGGATCGAGCGTCGGCACGCTGGCGTAGAATTTCGTCGGCGCCGTCATGGCGGTGCGCACCAGCGGCATATTCACGTTGGTGAAATGCACGCCGCGATCGAGAAATTCCGACGCCGCGCAATTGCTCCACGCTTCCAGCGCCGCCTTGGAGGCCACATAGGCCGAGAAGCGCGGCGCGTTGGTCAGCACGCCGATCGAGGAGACATTGACGACATGTCCTTCCCGGCGCTCCGCCATGCCGGGCAGC
>CAMFKC010000239.1 GCA_945956975.1 uncultured Methylocystaceae bacterium
GCGGAATGGCGTCGAGCAAGGCGCGTGTGTAATCGCTCGCCGGCGAGGTGAGCACCTGTTCGGTCTCGCCCTGTTCGACGATCCGCCCGGCGCGCATGACGATCACGCGGTCGCACAGCAGGCGCACGACGTTCAGATCGTGGCTGACGAACAGATAGCTCATGCCGATGCGCTGCTTGAGATCGTGCAGGAGATTGAGGACGACCGCCTGCACCGACACGTCGAGCGCGGCGGTCGGCTCGTCGAGCACGACGAGATCTGGATCGAGCGCGATGGCGCGCGCAATGCCCACGCGCGCCTTCTGGCCGCCGGACAATTGATGCGGCAGACGGTCCAGCAGCTCGAGCGGCAATCCGACGAGTCGCGCCAATTCCTCGCAGCGGGCGCGCACGGCGGCGCCGTCCATGGCGGGCCCCAGCCGGAGGATGGGATCGGCGATGGCGCGGGCGGCGGTGTAGCGCGGGTTGAGGCTTTCGGTCGGGTCCTGAAACACCATCTGCAACTTCGCCCGCTTGGGATGGCGCGCAAAATCGCGCGCCGGCGTCGCGCTGATATCCTCTCCCGCGAACATGATGCGGCCCGATGTCGGATCGATGAGGCGCATCAGCATCATCGACGTGGTGGACTTGCCACATCCGGATTCGCCGACGAGGCCAACGCTTTCGCCCCGCCGGATCTGGAAGTCGATGCCGCCAACGGCCCTGAACGGCTCGGGCGCGGGCTGCCTCTTGCCGGCGAGTTTCATGAGAGCGCTCGACGTATCCGGGCGCGGATATTCCTTGATCAATCCCTCGATCGACAGGATGACGTCGCCGACCGGCGGCTCGGGAGCGGCGGCGCTCGCTTCCGCGCGCGCGTCGCCGTCCGGCAGCAGTTCCCGCAGTTTCGAATCGAGCCGCGGCGTCGCGCGCATCAGGCGGCGCGTGTAGGGATGCTGCGGATGGGCGAAAATGTCCGCTGCGGCGGCTGTCTCGACCAGACGTCCCTTCTCCATCACGGCGACGCGGTCGCAATACGCGGCGGCGAGGCCGAGGTCATGCGTGATGAGGATCGTCGACATGTCGCGCTGGCGCGTCAGTTCGACCACGAGGTCCATCACCGCCTTCTGCGTGGTCACGTCCAGACCGGTGGTCGGCTCGTCCGCGATCAGCAATTGCGGCTGGCAGGCGATCGCCAGCGCAATGACGACGCGCTGGCACATGCCGCCGGAGAGCTCGAAGGGATAGGCGTCGTACCGCTCCGCGGCATTCGCGATCCGCACCTCCTCCAGCGCGGCGATGGCCTTCTGCCTGGCGTCCTGCGACGTCGCGCGGGCGTGGCGCATCAACACGTCGGCGATCTGGACGCCGATCGGCCGGATGGGGTTCAGCGCAGCCCTGGGATTCTGAAAGATCATCGACATTTCGCGGCCGCGCAGGTCCCGCATTTCGGCTTCGCTCAACTCGGCGAGCCGCATGCCGGAATAGACGATCGACCCTTCCGCGATACGGCCTGCGCGGTCGAGGATGCGCATGGCAGCGTAGGAGGTGACGGATTTTCCCGAGCCGGATTCGCCCACCAGCGCCAGAGGCTCGCCCTTGGCGACGGAGAAGGAAATCTTCTCGACCGCCCGAACGACGCCGCGGCGCGTCGAGAATTCGATCGTGACATCGTCGATGTCGAGGAGCGGCGGATTGGACATGGCTTCCTCAGGTGCGCCGTTGCGGGTCAACGATGTCGCGCAGACCGTCGCCGAGAAGATTGAAGCAGAAGACCGCCAGCATGAGGGACAGGCCGGGGAAGACCGCGATCCACCATTCGCCGGACGCGATGAAGGAGGCGCCTTCCGCGACCATGATGCCCCACTCCGGCGTCGGCGGCCGCACGCCGAGGCCGATGAACGACAGGCCGGCCGCATTGAGAATGGCGTAGCCCATGGTCAGGGACATTTGCACCATCATCAGCGGCAGGATGTTCGGCAGGATCTGCCCGAACAGGATCCGCCAATCGGAATTGCCGGTGAGCCGCGCCGCCTGCACGAAGCCCGCCTCGCGCCGCACATTCGCCTCGGCGCGCGCCAGACGCGCATAGAGCGGGAAATTGATGATGGCGGTGGCGATCACGATATTCGTGACGGTGTTGCCGAGCGCCGCGACCACGCCCATCGCGAGCACGAAGAGCGGGAACGCCATGATCGTGTCGGAGATGCGGCCGACGATACGATCCGTCCAGCCGCCGAAATAGCCGGCTGCGATGCCGGCCACGCCGCCGAGCGCGAAAACCAGCGCAACCGAGGCGATTGCGATGACCATGTCCAGGCGGGTTGCGACGAGCACGCGGCTGAAGATGTCGCGACCGAGCTGGTCGGTGCCGAAGAGATGGCGCAGGCTCGGCTTCTGAAGCGCAGCCGCCGTGTCGCTGGCGAATGCGTCATGCGGCGCGATCCACGGCCCGAATATGGCGATGAGGATCAGCACGACGAAAAGCGCGAAGGACACGCCCGTTACGGGATTGTCCGAGATGACGAAGGCGCCATGGCGCAGCAGGGCCTTGAGGCCGGTGGCGCTGCGCGGGGATTCCCCGGTCTTGGCGATTGCGGCTGCGGGGGTCATGCCTCGATCCTCACGCGCGGATCGATCACGCCGTAGAGCAGGTCGATGCAAAGATTGAGAAAGACGTAGAGGATGGCCATGGCGAGCACGAAGCCCTGAACCGGCGCGTAGTCCGACGCGATCAAGGCTTCGACGGCGTAGGAGCCGATGCCCGGCCAGGCGAACACCTTCTCGACGAGGACGTTGGCGCCGAGCAGAAAGGAGAAGACCATGCCGAGCGTGGTGACGATGGGGAGGAGGGCGTTGCGCAGCGCGTATTTGATGACGACCGTCGACGGCTCGAGACCGGCGGCGCGCGCGGTGCGGATGAACTCGGAGCCGAGCACGCTCAGCATCGAGGCGCGCGTGATGCGCGCGATTGGAGCGAGCGAGAAGACGGCGAGCGTTATGGCGGGCAGAGCGATCTGAGCCAGCGCCGATCGGAAGGTTTCGAAATCGCGCGCGATCAGGCTGTCGACGAGATAGAATCCGGTCACGTCGGGCGGCGCCGACGCATAAACGTCGAGCCGACCGAGCGGCGCCGGCGCCCAGCCAAGCAGGAAGTAGAAGGCGTAGACGAAAAGCAGGCCTGTGAAGAAGACCGGCAGCGAAACGCCCGCGGTCGCGACGATGCGGCATAGATGGTCGATCCACGAACCCTGCCGGAGCGCAGCCAGAATGCCGAGCGGAAGCGCGATGCCGAGCGCCAGAATGAGGCCGCATAGCGTGAGTTCGGCAGAGGCGGGCAGGCGCGCCGCGATTTCTTTGACGACAGGCTGGCCGGTGGTCAGCGACGTCCCGAGATTGCCGTGCACCAGCGCCACGACATAGTTCCAGAACTGCGCCGGGAGCGGCAGATCGAGGCCGAGTTTCTGGCGGATTTCGGCGATCGCCGCCGGCGTGGCGGCGGGCCCCGCAAAATAGGAGGCCGTGTCGCCAGGCAGGACGCGCGTCAGCAGAAAGGTCACGACCACGACGCCGATCAGGCTCGGGATCGCCGATGCGATGCGCTTCAGCGTCGTCTGGAGCATGGCGTCAGCCCTTGCTCATCGAGCGATAGTCGAGGCGGCGGTGGAACCAGTAGGCATACCCGTCGATGTTCTTTTGCATGGCGATGTTGGAGTAAGGCTGGAAAAGCGGGATGCGCGGAACGTCCTCGAAGGCGAGATCGACGAAGCCCTTCACGCTTGCATCGTATGTGGCCTTGTCCCCGATCGCTGCGGAGGCGCGCGCTGCGGCGATCAGCTTGTCCATCTCGGGATTCTTGTAGCTCATCGTGTTGAAGATCGAATTCTGGCCGTCGTAGCACCAGAAGAAGAAATATTCGGGATAGTCGAGCCAGCCGGAAAACACGTTGGTGTAGAGCGGCAAGGTCTTTTTGGTCAGCTCGGTGCGCCAGTTCGCGCCGGGAATCTTGTTGATGGTGGTGCGGATGCCGATCTGCGCGAGCGATTCCTGCGCGAGAACGCAGAGCGGTTCGTTGACGACAGCGAAGCCGAGATCGAAAGACAATGTCGTATCAAAGCCGTTGGGGTAACCGGCTTCCGCCATCAGCTGCTTGGCTTTCGCGATGTCGGTGTCGTAGCCATGCGGCTGCGGCCAGGCGACTTCCGTCGGCGTTCCAGGCTTCCTGCCGAACATGGGCTTGCCGAGCCCGAACAGGACGGCGTCCATGATCTTCTGGTAGGGGAGGGCGTACGCGACGGCCTTGCGCACGCGCGGGTCGTTGAACGGCGGCTGCGTGACATTCATGCCGATATACTGGATGCCGTTCGAGAAGGGCGTCGAGATGATCTTGAGCGAGGGGACGCTCTTGAGTTCGGCGAAATCCTTGCTCGGCAGGTCGTAGGAAACGTCAGCGTCGCCGCGCTCCAGCAGCGCGCGCCGGTTGCTCGGCGAAGGCACCATGCGCCAGATCACGCGCTTCAGCTTGGGCGCCGGCCCGCCGACCCATTTGTCGTTGCGCTCCATCACGACTTCCGTGCCGGGCGTCCATTTCGTTACCTTATAGGCGCCTGATCCCGCGGTATTCTGCTTGGTGTATTCGAGCCCCCACGGATCGCTGGCGGTCGCGTTTTTCTTCACCAGCTCCGAATTGACGATGCATGGCACGATGACGGCGAGGTCGGGGATGGTCAACCGATCCTTGCGCAGAAAGTCGACCCGCACCGTGTGATCGTCAACCACGACGAACTGCTCGGGCTTCTCGAGCGATCCCGCCTTCATCTGGAAGGTCGGAAAGCCGCCGACGCTCACCGCGCGATCCAGAGACCATTTGACATCCTTTGCCGTCACCGGCGAGCCGTCCTGGAACACGGCGTCCTTGCGCAGCTTGAAGGTCGCGGACATGTCGCCGACCTTCATGTCTTCCGCCAGTTCGGGCTTGATGTTGTCGCGGTCGTAGT
>CAMFKC010000240.1 GCA_945956975.1 uncultured Methylocystaceae bacterium
TCATAATCCGCTACGCCGCGGCCTCGGACTTCCTGAGATCTCCAGCGCCGCGATCCGCGAGGAATTGCTCAGCGTCGCCGCGGAGATCATGCCCTACGTCGATCCCGTCTGGGAGACGCTCGACGCCGCCCGCCGCGGCGGCAAGCGCATCCTGTTCGAGGGCGCGCAGGGCGCCCTCCTCGATGTCGATCACGGCACCTACCCCTTCGTGACCTCGTCCAACACCGTGGCCGGCAACGCCGCCGCCGGCTCGGGTATGGGCCCAGGGGCCATCGGTTATGTGCTGGGCATCGCCAAGGCCTACACGACGCGCGTCGGCGGTGGACCATTCCCGACCGAACTGCACGACGACACCGGCCGCCGCATCGGCGAACGCGGCCGCGAGTTCGGCACGAACACGGGCCGTCCGCGTCGTTGCGGCTGGTTCGACGCCGTCCTGACGCGCCAGGTCGTGAAGACCTCGGGAATCGACGGAATCGCGCTTACCAAGCTCGATATTCTCGATGGCTTCGAAACTATTCGCGTCTGCACGCACTATACGCTCGATGGCAAGACGATCGACCGGCTGCCGGCCTCGCAATCCGCTCAGGCCCGCATCCAGCCGGTCTACGAGGAAATCGAGGGCTGGAAGGGCACGACCGGCGGCGCGCGCTCCTGGGCCGACCTGCCGGCGCAGGCGATCAAATACGTTCGCCGCATCGAGGAATTGATCGAGGCGCCGGTCGCGCTGCTTTCGACAAGCCCCGAGCGCGACGATACCATACTGGTGCACAATCCCTTTCAGGATTGACGCAATACTGCGGGAATGGTCTTAAGCGCGAATGGCCGATTACTATCCACTCCTGTCGCGTGCTGTCGGAGGCCTCTCCGACTCTAGCGCCGAGGCGCGTCGCTCCATCTATGAGCGCGCGCGCAAGGCGCTCGTCGGCCAGTTGCAGGCGATCCAGCCGCCGATCGCCGAGGCCGACATCGCGCGCGAGACGGATGCGCTCGACGAGGCCGTCGCCCGGATCGAAGCCGAGATCGCGGGCAAGGCCGCCGCGGAAGCGGCCAAGGCGCCCGAGACGACCCCGTCCGACGGCAAGCCGCCAGAGGCGCCTCCGAAGCCGGACCTTCCGCCTCCACCGCCGCCCCGTCCCCTTTCCGCGCCGCCGTTGCCGCCGAAGCCCGCAGCCCCCATCGCTGCGCCGCCGCCGCCCGTCGCTCCCAAGCCCGTTCCGCCCCGTCCCGCGCCGCCCAAGCCGCCGTCTGCGCCGGCCCCCGCCGCGATCCCGCCCGTTCCGCCAAAACCCTTCTCGTTCCGTCCGCCCGAGGCGGTCGAGGCCGAGAAGGCCACGCGCGAGGCTGACGGCGACGAGGCGCTCGACAAGCCTGCCGACATTGCGGGCGCCGAGAGGGCCGCCGCCAACGAACTCGAGACCCCGCCTTCATTGAAGACGCCGCGCCCGCGGGAAGCGCCGCGCCCGGCCGCGCCCAGCCCCGCCACGGAAGCGCGACGCGGCAACCGCCTCTGGATCGTCGGCGGCGTGGTCGTCGGCGTCGTCCTGCTGATTGCGGGCCTTGCCATCAAGCTGAAGGGCCGGCCCGAAGACCTCGCCAAATTCCGCCCGGCGCCGGCCACGCAGACCGAGCAGCCGCAGGCCTCGGGCAAGACCGCGAGCCGCGTCGGCGGAGAGGCTCCCAACACGCCGGCCGAGAAAACCGAAAACAAGCCCGCCGCCACGTCGAACGCTGCGCCCGCGCCGCAGCAGGCGCCGTTGCCGGTCGCCCATCGCGCCGCCCTTCTGGTCGAGGCGCCCGATACGCCGGAGAAGGTGAAAACCTACATCGGCTCGGTGGTGTGGCGTCTCGACAACGTCCCGGGCGGCCCCGGCCAGCCGCTCGGCACCGCCGTCCACGCGGAAGTGGAGATTCCCGAAGCCAAGGTGCGGATGACGGTCGATCTGCAGAAGAATACCGACGCCTCGCTCAACGCGTCGCACACGATCGAAATCCGTTTCGCCCTGCAGCCGGGCAGCGTCATCCCCGGGGTCAAGCAGATCGGCGCCGTGCAGATGCGCCGCGAGGACATGGCGAATGGCGATCCGCTCGCCGGCGTGCCCGTGCCGATCACCGAAACCTACTATCTCGTGGGTCTTCAGCGCGGCGACATGGAAGCCCGCAACATCGACCTCCTGAAGACGCGCGGCTGGCTGGACGTGCCACTGGCCTTGTCGAACGGTCGGATCGCGAAATTCAGCCTGGAAAAGGGCGCTTCCGGCGACCGCGTCATCAACGACGCCCTGAGCGTCTGGGCGCAACAGAAATAAGTCTCTTCGCATCGGTGGAACCGCGGGCTTGGCGCGAGAGTTTGCGCAAACGGGAGCCTTGCCGTTTCGCGAAAGAGACCACATGAGATTTTACAGACTTGCGTTCGGGTTCTGGCGTGGCGCGAGCTCCCGGACGGCGTGGCTTCTCTCCCTGGCCTTCCTGGCCTGCCTTTTCGCCAGCATGGGCCTTCAGGTCGCGGTCACACGCTGGAGCAAGTATTTCTTCGACGGTCTGCAGGCGAAGGACATCAGCGTCCTGCAGTGGAGCGTCGGCATCGCGGTTGGACTCGCCATCGCCACCGCCATTGTCGCGGCGCTGCTGAAACAGGCGCATATGCGCCTGCAATTGCGCTGGCGGACATGGCTGACCGACACGCTGATTGCGCGCTGGCTCGGCGAGCGGCGCTTCTACCAGCTCACCATCCTGCGCGGCATCGACAATCCGGAAGCGCGCATTGCCGAAGACGGCCGCATCTCGATCGAACTCTTCGTCGACATCGCCGGCGGCATTCTCAACACGTTCCTGCTGTCAGCCTCGTTCATGATCGTGCTTTGGACGGTCGGCGGCTCGCTCACCGTCGGCGGCTACACGATCCCCGGCTATCTGGTGATCGCCGTCGTGCTCTACACCGGCTTGACCTCGTTCGGCATGCTGCTGCTCGGCCGCCCGCTGGTCAGCGCCGTCGCGCACAAGGCCGCGGGCGAGGGCGATTTCCGCTATGCGCTGACGCGAACGCGTGAAAACGCCGAGACGATCGCGCTGATCGGCGGCGACGACGACGAGCGCGCCTCCACGATGGAATCCTTCGGCGAACTGGCCAAGCGCTGGCTCGTCGTCATCGGCCGGCAAACGCGCATGGTGTTCCTGTCGAGCGGCAACAATGTGATCGCTCCCGTCGTGCCGCTCGTCCTGTGCACGCCGAAATTTCTTTCGGGCGAAATGTCGCTCGGCGATCTCATGCAGGCCGCCGCCGCCTTCGGGCAGGTGCAGACCGCGCTGAACTGGCTCGCCGACAACGCCTACAACCTGGCGAACTGGTCAGCTTCGGCGCGCCGCGTCGCCGAACTCGACGAAGCCTTCGACGAACTCGACCAAGCCGCAGATGCGCGCGGCCGCGAGACGATCGTTCTGGAGGACAGCCCCGACGGCGCCTTCCACATCCGCGATCTCACGATATCGCAGGTCAGCGGCGTCGGCATGCTCGCGGAATCCGATGCAAGCTTCCAGCAGGGCGACAAGGTTCTGGTGAAGGGCGAATCCGGCAGCGGCAAGAGCACGCTGATCCGCGCGATCGCCGGCCTGTGGCCGTGGGGCAGCGGACATATCCAGCGGCCGAACAATGCGACGATGGCCTTCCTGCCGCAGCGTCCCTACATGCCGCTCGGAACATTGCGCACGGCCATCGACTATCCCGCCGCCGACACGCCGGCTGCGGCGGGCGATATCGAGCAGGTGCTCAACGACGTCGGCCTGTCGCATCTCGTTCCTCGACTCGACGAGGAGGATTCCTGGGCGACCGTGCTGTCGGGCGGCGAATTGCAACGCGTCGCCTTCGCGCGCATTCTGCTCAAGAAGCCCGACATCATCATCATGGACGAGGCGACCTCCGCGCTCGACGAGATCACGCAGGCGCGGATGATGGAGCTTGTCGTGGAGCGGCTCGAAAAATCGACCCTGCTGCACGTCGCGCACCGGCCGGGACTCGAGAAATACCACAACCGGACGATCGTCCTCGAGCGCCAGAATAAGGGTCCCGCCGTCATCGCCGAACGCGGCCGCATCCGCGGCATCGGCGGCCGGTTCGCCCGCTGGCTCGACCGCGGCGGCGGAAAGTCGGCGGCGTAAACGCCGGGACCGCGGTACAAACAAAAAAGGCGGCGCTCGCGCGCCGCCTTTTTATCTCGGCCTCAGCCGGCTCAGCGCACGTGCGCCTCGATCCGGCCCTTGGGCGCTGGCAATTGCGCGGGCGAGGGAATCGCCTCGCGCTTGGCCAGGCCTTCGCGGACCGCGGCCTGCACCTTCTCGAAGGCGCGGACCTCGATCTGGCGGACGCGCTCGCGCGAGACGCCGAACTCGGCCGACAGCTCTTCCAGCGTCATCGGTTCGTCGCGCAGGCGCCTAGCCTCGAAGATGCGCCGCTCCCTCTCGTTGAGCACGTCCAGCGCGCCGCGCAGCGCGGCCAGCCGGTTGTTGCTCTCCTCGTGCTCGGCCAGGACCGTCTCCTGGCTCGGCGTGGAATCGTCGACCAGCCAGTCCTGCCATTCGGCCTCGCCATCCGAGCGCAGCGGGGAGTTGAGCGACGCGTCGCCGCTGAGGCGGCGGTTCATGTCGATCACTTCCTGCTCGCTGACGCCGAGCTTGGTCGCGATGGTCGCGACGTGCTCGGGGCGCAGATCGCCCTCCTCGAGCGCGGAAATCTGGCTCTTGGCCTTGCGCAGGTTGAAGAAGAGCTTCTTCTGGTTCGCGGTCGTGCCCATCTTCACGAGCGACCACGAACGCAGGATGTACTCTTGTATCGCCGCGCGGATCCACCACATGGCGTAGGTCGCCAGGCGGAAGCCCTTGTCGGGCTCGAAGCGCTTGACGGCCTGCATCAGGCCGACATTGCCTTCGGACACGACCTCGCCGATCGGCAGGCCGTAGCCGCGATAGCCCATGGC
>CAMFKC010000241.1 GCA_945956975.1 uncultured Methylocystaceae bacterium
CTGTCCGTCGTGGCACTGCTCGAAGCCCTCGCGCACGCCGTTCCAGTCGTGCGACGCGGCGGCCCCGCCCATTTTGCCGTATCCGCTGCACTCGCGCTGATGGCCGGACTGGTTGCAGTCGCTATTGCACCAGCGAATGTTCGTCTCGATGTGCGCGAGGTTCAGGTCCGAGCAATCGGCGCGCGCGGCGCTGGCCGTCAGGATCGCGAACAAGGCGGCAATGGCAAATGTCTTCATGGCGTCCCCCCGCGCATGCATGGCGAAGCATCCCGCAAAATCGGCCAATAGCCAAGTTGCGCCGGAGGCGGCGCGCGATTGAGCCCGATCAAGGAAACTCCCGCCGCCTGCAGGCTCTATGTGGCCGGGAGGTTTTCACCATGACGCTCGACGCCCCTGTGACGGCCATGCGCGAGAAGATCGCGCGCTGGGTCGAGAAATTCCGGATGCTCAACGAGCTGAATTCGCTCGACGGGCCGACGCGCGCGCAGATCGCGCACGAGCTTTGCGTCAGCGAGGCGGAATTGCAGACGATCGCCGACCTGTCGATGAACGCCGAGGGCCTCGAGCGCGTGCTCGACCTGATCGGCGTCGACCGCGCGCAGCTCGAGAAGGACGAGCCCGCGCTGATGGCGGACCTGCGCCGGTCCTGCGCCATGTGCCGCGACTGGAAGGAGTGCAAGCACGACCTCGACGCCGGCGCCTTTTCCAAGGATATCGAGGATTACTGCGTCAACAGCGACGTGCTGCGGCAGTTGCGGCCGGAAGCCCACTGATCGCGTCAGGCGCTTTCCACGCGGATCGAGGCGGGCGTGCCCGGCGGCAGCGGGCGCGGATCGAGTTCGACCATGCCGTCGCTGATCCGCAAGGCGAAGGTCGCGAGCCTTTCCTTGAACGGCGGCGGCGCGCAACCGTCCTTCAGCCGGTATTCGTAGCCGTGCCAAGGGCAGACGATGCAGCCGTCGACGATGCGGCCTTCGCCGAGCGGGCCGTTCTGGTGCGCACAGAGATTGGTGACCGCGCCGATCTCGTCGCCGTCGCGGAAGATCGCGATGCGTTCGCCGTCGGGCGCGGCGACGATGCGGGCCCGCTTGTCCGGGATGGATGACGGCGGTCCGATCCGGATCCAGTTTTCGCGCGGCGCCTCGCCCGCGTCCTTCGGCGCCTCGCGCCAGCCGGCGGTCATGTGCAGCGCTGCGACGGCGACGAAGCAGCCTGCGAAATACGCCGTGATCCACGGATCGCGCTCATCCTGCAACAGGCCCTTGGCGACGTGGATCAGCACGAGGCCGAAGGCGGCGTAGACCAGCATGTGCATGGCCTTCCACACCGGCGGGGTGAGGAAGGCGAGCCAGTAGTCGTGGCTGGTGGCCGCCAGCAGCAGCATGATGGCGAGCGCGATGAAGCCGAACACCTTGAAGGAAATCGTCGACCACGCGGCATAGTCGCTCCACTTCGTCAGCTCGAAGAGGAGGTTGAAGGGATGGCCGTCCGCCACATACCAGCCGAGCACGGCGGCGAAATGGGTGAGGGCGACGATGCAGGTGAGAACGCCGAAGTGGCGGCGGTTGGCGAGCAGCGGCAGGAAGACTCGTGACAGCCGCGCGAGCGGGCCGATGCAGAGGATGAGCGTCAGCATCAGGAAGGCGCAGGCGCCCGAGGCCCGGATCCAGAGGCCGCAGAGGTCGGCCGCGCTGGTCGGCGGCTGCTTACGCCAGTCGAGCGCGATCGCGAGGCCGATGTAGAGTATGACGCCCGCGAGCAGGACGAGATCGTAGACGACCTTCTTCCTGGTCCAGCCGATGGCCGCAAAACCCGCGCTCATCGCTTCTGCTCCTGCGCGGGCGGCTCCGGGGGCGGGCGGGTGACGAGCGCGGCGACGAACAGGCCCGCGACCACCAGCGCGAGGACGGGCCAGAGCCAGCGATGAACGAGGCGGTGCGTGCGCGTCATGCGCTGCGCTCCGCCTTCATCCAGCGCCACAGCACGAGCGGCCAGAGCAGGAAGGCGCCAGGCAGAAGCAGAAGCCGTGCGCCGGGCGTGAGGGTCGCCGGTTCGCCGAGCGCGACATCGGCGCCGCGCGCGGCGAAACCGCCGGCGACGACGAGGCCCGCCGCGCACCAGAGGACGAAGATCGAGCCGATGAGGGCGTTCATGCGCCGATGTTCGCGGGAACTGCGACGTCCTGCAAGTGGCTGCGACGCCGTAGCGCGCCCTTCTCCCGTGGAACGGGAGAAGGGATTTCGCGCCATCTCAGCGCCGCGCCCCGCGCCACACCATCACGCTGGCCGCGAATGTCGCCACCGCCAGCGCGGCATAGGGCTGGACGAAGGCATGCGTCGCGGTGGCGGCGAGGCCGAACAGCGGCGGCAGGACGAGCACGCCGGCGAACATGGCGGCCGAGCCGAGCCCCGTCGCCTCCGTCCGCGCCGAGCCGCCGAGGCGGGCGAATTCGGCATAGGCGAGACCGGTGAAGCCGGAGGCGCTGAAGCCGGCGACGAGGCAGACGAGAACGATTCCCGCGCCCGGCCATGCGGACGAGAAGAGCGCGGAAACGGCGGCGGAGAGGCACATGAGAAAGCCGAGCGCGGCGAGCAGGATCATGGGCCGCACGAATTTGTCGGCGACCCAGCCGAGCAGCGGACGGCTGACCAGCGCCGCGCCCTGGTAGGCGGCGAGCGTCCAGCCGGCCGCGACGAGGCCGAAGCCCGCGCTCTGCGTGAGATGCACGGTCATGAAGGAGATGAAGCAGAGCTGCGCGCCGGTGAAGACGAAGCTCATGATGGTGAGGCGGCGGACGTCGGCGTTCTGCCGCAGCAGGCGCAGCGGCTGCGCGAGCGCGCCGGCGAACAGCGGATAGCCTGGCCGCACGTCGATGTCCCATCTGCGGCGCACGAATTCGAGAAGGATGAGCAGCGCGAAGGAGGTGGGGATCTGCGCAGCGAGGGCGACGCGCCAGCCGAAGGCGAGCGTCATGGGCGGCATGATGACGCCCGCCAGGATGCCGGCGAGCGGCAGGCCCGCCTGCCTGATCGACATGACGAGATTGTAGATGCGCTGCGGCGTGCGTGGCACGAGCAGATGTGCGCTCGCCGGCGCGGTGGAGCCGTAGGCGAGCCCGAGCAGCGCCGCGCCGGCGGCAATCGAGCCTGCCGTGCCGAGCGAGCAGACGGCGAGCATGACGCAGACTGCGGCCATGACCGCCTGGATCACGCGCACCGCGCCGAAGCGCAGGATGAAGGAGGGCGAATAGAGCGAGGAGATGATGCCGACGCCGTAGACGAGCGCGGGAAAGAAGCCGATCAGCGCGCCCGGCAGGTTGAGGTCCTGCGCGATGGCCGGCGCGACGGCGGGCACGGAAAAGGCCGCCGTCGTGGCGAGCGTCTGCATGGTCAGCGTCGCGAGCAGCGGCCAGAGCGCGGAATCTTCGTTCTTGTCGTTCAGCGCGGCGTCCTCGCTGGTCTGATCGCAGCCGGCGACAGCCGACCGCGATGCGTGGCGAGGGTAGGAAGGGCAGGGCGGCTTGTCGATGCGCGCGGGCGCATGGGGTGGATGCGGGCGTGGGCTATCGCCACATCTGCCGCATCTTCGCGGCGACGTCGACGCGCACCTGCGGCGCCGCCTGCGCCTTCCCGGCGGGCGCGTAGCGGGGCCAGCTCGTGTGCTCGAACAGCGGCAGCAGGTGCTTCGGGATGAAGCGGGTGCGGTTGGCATAGACGTGGCGGTCGCCCTGCGCCGCCTGGCCGTGGGTGAAGAAGCGCTGTGGCGCGATGACGTGCAGATCGTCCTTCGCGCGCGTCATCGCGACATAGAGCAGGCGGCGCTCCTCCTCGATCTCGGCGCTGGAGCCCGTGCCGAGGTCGGAGGGAATGCAACCGTCCACCGCGTTCAGCACGAAGACGTTTTTCCACTCCTGCCCCTTGGCGGAATGGATGGTGGAGAGGATGAGGTAATCCTCGTCGCGGTGGGGCGGGCCGGCTTCGTCGCTGGTGGCGTCGGGGGGATCGAGCGTGAGCTCGGTCAGGAATTTTTCGCGCGAGGCGTAGCCGCCCGCGATCTGCTCGAGCTGCAGCAGGTCGGCGCGGCGCGTCGTCGCGTCCTCGTGCATGCGTTCGAGATGCGGCTCGTACCAGTCGCGCGCCAGCCCGATCTCGCCCGGCCAGCCCGCGCTCTTTTCGCGCAAGGCAGTGAGCGTCGCGACGAAGCTCGTCCAGTTCTCGCCCGCGCGCGGCGGGGCGGGGGCTTTCGCCAGCGCATCGAGCGGATCGGCGGCCTCCGCCATGCGGTCGAGCGCGCGCTGCGCCGATGTGGGGCCGACGCCCGGCACCAGCAGCATGAGGCGGAAGCCGGCCACGCGGTCGCGCGGGTTCTCGGCGAAGCGCAGGAGCGCGAGCAGGTCCTTCACATGCGCGGAATCGAGAAACTTGAGGCCGCCGAATTTCACGAAGGGAATGTTGCGGCGGACGAGTTCGACTTCCAGCGGGCCGGAATGGTGCGAGGTGCGGAAGAGGACCGCCTGCTGCTTCAGCGTGGCGCCGCATTCGCGCGCCTCCAGCACGCGCTCGACGATGTAGCGGGCCTGGTCCGCCTCGTCGCGCACGATCAGCAGTTTCGGGCGCGGGCCTGCGTCGCGGTCGGTCCAGAGATCCTTGGCGTAGCGCTCCTTTGCTTCGCCGATCACGCCATTGGCGGCGGCGAGGATCGGGCCGCTCGACCGGTAGTTGCGGTCGAGCGTCACGATTTTGGCCGGCGGCGTGAAGCTGTGCGGAAACTCCAAGATGTTGCGCACTTCCGCAGCCCGGAAGGAGTAGATGGATTGCGCGTCGTCGCCGACGACGGCGAGACCTTTTCCATCGGGCTTCAACGCGAGAAGGATCGCGGCCTGCAGGCGGTTCGTGTCCTGGTATTCGTCGACCAGCACATGGTCGAAGCGTCCGCCCATGTCGCCGGCGAGCGCGGGCTCGGT
>CAMFKC010000242.1 GCA_945956975.1 uncultured Methylocystaceae bacterium
GAAAAGACGAGCGCGTCGTCGTCGACCAAGGCGCGCGAACCCGCTGCATCGGACGTCATGGCGGCACAGCGCGCGCTGCAGCGTCTCGGCTTCGTCGTGCGCCCGAACGGCGTGTTCGATGCGACCACGCGCCAGGCCATCGCCCAGTTCGAACGCGATCACGCGCTTCCGGCGCGTGGCGAACTCACGCCGGCGGTCCGGCGCGAGCTCGCGCGGCTGTCGTCCGGCGAGACGCAATGACGTGCGGCTGCGCGCCGACATATTCGCGGCAGCGCTGATCCGTCGCGCGCAGGTCGAAGGCGCCTATGCCACGCTGAGACGCCGCGGCGCGGCGGAGGCCGGTGCGATCTTCGTGCGTCTCGATCGCCTCGATGGAACCTCGGCGCTGTTCGGTCCGGCGCCCCAGAGCGAAATCAACGATGACGGGGATCGCCTGTTTCAGCGGATGCACGGCGACGCGTGGATCGACAATCTCGACGTCGAGGAAAAGCTGCGCCGCGAACTGAAATTCGACCCCGATCTTTGGATCGTCGACATCGAGGACCGCAAGGGCCGCGACTTTCTTACGAGCGGCTGACCTTGCCCCGCGCCGCGCCCGCCTCGGGAGGCGCGACGGCCTGCGCGCCGCGTGTTTCGAACCTCGCCGCAGCATATTCGCCTATCGCGTTTTGCGGCCGCCCGGGAATGAGCGCGGCGATGATCGCGGCGGCGGCCTTCGGCGGCGCCTGCAACGCAAAGCGCAGGCCGGATACGGGGTCGGCCAGCGCGGGCGCGAGATCGCGGCGAAGCGCAAGCATCGGCCTTTCGCCCTCCGTCGCCGCCAGTCCCATCGCTGCGAACATCAATCCCAGGGGTTCGCCCCCCGCATCCAGCGCCAGCCGCTCGATGCTTGCGCGCGAGACGCGCAGCGCCCGGGCGATGGTGGATGAAAACCGCGCGAGATCGCCGTCGTCCGCCGCCGCGAGGGCGCCGGCGCGAATGCTGTCGAAAGCGACGCCGAGGTCGGTTCCCCGCGCAAGCGATGCGCGCGTCGCCTCGAGCAGGAGGCGCCGGCGCGTCGCGGCATCCGCCGAAAGAAAAAGCACCGTGCGATCGATGGCCGCTTCCGTACGCTGAAGCAGCAGCCGGCCGAGCTCAACGTCGAGCCGCGCGCGCTGGGTCATTGCGATCAAGGCGCCGCGATCAAGCAGCGCGGCGGAATTGCCGGCCAGCGCCTGCAGAACCTCGCTTTCCAACCGGCGCGCCAGAGCGCCGACGACGGGCGCCGCGAGGTCCGCACGTCGCGCGATCGCCGCCGCTTCGCGCGCATCGCCTTCGCGCGCGCGCGCAAGCAGCAGGGACGCAGGCAGGCGAGGCGCGCATTCGAGGATGTGCGCAGCCGCCGCCGGGTTCGCGGCGATCAGACTCGCGAGCACGGCCTGCGGCGCCGCGGCGTTTGGCGCGAGCTGCGCCGCGATCTTCTGCGCCGTCGCCGCGTCAAGATGGGAAGCCGCGCGCAGCATCAGCGCCGTGTAGCGGGCGCAAGCCTCGGCGTCCGGCGCGTCAAGCCCGGCGAACCAGTCCGTCGCCACGCGCGCGGCGACGCCCTCGAAATCGAGCGACTGGGCCCGCCCGGCGGCAGTCAGCGCCTCAAGGCGCTTCCGCAACGTCTCGTCCATTGTGTTGCACGCTTGCGTCAGCAAAGATGGATTCCACAATTGAATCGCATCCGTTGACACAAAGTTAACCATCGCGATTCGAGAGTTGCGACAAGGCGCGCCCCGGCCGATTTTTTCATCGCGCGCCTCGGAGAGGTTGATATGGCCGAGATCCTTGTATTCCGGGCGCGGCCCGGCGCTGCAAACGAGGTCGCGCCGCGCTATGCGGAAAGCGCGCAGATTCTTTTTTTCACGGGCGTCCGTTATCATCGGATGGAAGACGCAGCGCAGGATGCGATTGCCCACAAGGCGCCCCGTCGCCGCGGCAAGCTGTCCGCACCGCGCAAGCCCCCGCGCAAGCGCGCCTGACAGACGCCTGCGCGGCCCTGCAGGCCGCGCGCGCGACTTATTCCCGCTCGACCTGGCAGAGGACGGCGTTGGCCGCCTGACGCGCCGCGGTGCGCCCGCCCGGCTGTTCGATCAGCGCGCGCACGAGCACGAAGCCCGTCTGCGTCGGCGGCGTGAGCCGCAATTCTTGCGGCGCCTGATCTTCCGGATCGCTCGCCTCCACACCGTCGAGCTGGCGCGGGGTCAGCAGCCGGACGTCGATCCTGCCGCGCAGCGCCGCACGATCCGTCGTCGAATAGAAAATCCGTCCGGTGCGATCGTGAAAGGAGATCGCGACCAGCGCGTCCGCCGTCACGTTGGACCTGACGCGCGTCGGGCCGGCGTCGAGGTCGTAGTGGCACACGGAATATTCGGCTCGCTGGTCCTGAAACGGCAGAGATTGCGCAATGGAGGCGTCGGCCAGCGGCGTCACGCCCTGCGTGCGGCCGCCGAGCCGCACATAAGCGTCGTTCTCGGCGAAACGCGGCATGAGGAAGATCGAGGAAATGTGCACGATGCCGGCCAGAAACAGAGCGCCGAGCGCCCAAGGCAGGATGAGCGGGCCGCGATCGCGCAGCGCGCTCACGAGCATTTTCCGCGTGCGATGGAGAGGAGCTTCAATCCTTCCAGCGATGTCTGCGTCGGGCTCACGCTCGTGTCGTAGAGATTGAGCGAGATGGCGAAGGGCGATCCTGCGGGCGACGAAAGCCAATTGCCCGCGCGCGCCGACGGCGCCACTACGATCTCGAACTCGCCGGTCGCCGCGCGCAGGATCTGGTCGGACGACAGCGCGCGATAGCCGGGTCCCGGCGGCAGCAGGCGCCCCTCCGGCGTGAACAGATTGATCGTCCACAGCCGCGCGACGGGCGGCGTTCCCGCAAGCGTATATTCGCACGCGCCGTCGAGCGGCCGTCCGGCATCGTCCGTCGTCGCGACGAAGGCGAGTCCTTCGCCATTGCCGAGCGGCGCGGCGGCCTGCCGGGCGATGATGGCGCGCGCGTAAGGGTCCGAGTCGATTGCGCCGGCCTTGGGCCACGAGGTCCACGGGCCAGAATGCGCCGCCCCGAACGGGAAGGCGCCGGAGGTCGCGACATAGGTCGCCGCCAGTCCGAGGCCGACGCCGACCAGCCCCGCGATCGCGGACTTGGCGTAGGCTCCCATGCGCGACCGGGTTTCCTCGACGCTGTGATAGTGCGCGACGCTCATGGCGCGTTACTCGTCCCCGCCCACCGTGCGGAAGCGCCGCGCGTCGCGGCCGATGTCGGCGCGGCGCCCGTCGGCGGCGCGAAACAGGCGCTGGACGGCGCCCAGCGCCTCGTCGGTCTGGCGCGAAAGCGTGGAGGGCGCAGTGACGACGAAGCCGTCTGGTCCCTTGGAGGCGACGGGCGCCGCCTGCGCCGGCGGCGTCGCGGTCGGCAGGGGAACGCCCGGCAGCGGTTTGGGCTCGAGCCCGCGATGCGCGAACAGCATGACGTCGTGCCAGGTCTGCGCGGGCAATGAGCCGCCGGTCATGTTGGCCATCGGCGTATCGTCGTCGTTGCCATACCAGACGCAGCCGGCGAGCGCGGCCGTGAAGCCGCAGAACCAGGCGTCCTTGTATCCGTTCGTCGTGCCGGTCTTGCCGCCCTGCGCGAAGCCGAGGCCGAGTTCGGCCCGCCGGGCCGTGCCCGCCTGCACCACCTGCGTCAGCATGCTGTCGAGTTCGGCGATCTTGTTTTCCGGGAAGACGCGCACGGGTTTCGGCCCGTCGTCGTCGAAGCGGTAGATGACGTCGCCCTTGCTGTTGCGGATGTCGACCGCCGCGTGGAGGAACACCCGCTTGCCGCCGTTCGCGAAGGCGGCATAGGAGGCCGAATGTTCGATCAGCGTGACCTCGTCGGCGCCGATCGGCATGGACACGGTGTCGATCAGCGGCGCGGTCACGCCGAGCTTGCGCGCCGTGTCGACGATCTTGGCGCGGCCCTCCTTGGCGGCCTGGAACACGCCTTTTTTCTGGTCGCCGATCGCGATCGAGAGTTTGACGGCGACCGTGTTGAGCGATCGCGCGAGCGCATTGGTGAGCGGCAGTGAACCTGCATAGCTGCCGCCGTAATTCTTCGGGCACCAATTGCCGATGCACACGGGACCATCGACGACGATGGTGTTCGGGTTGAACTTCCCGCTCATCAGGGCCGTCAGGTAGACGTAGGGCTTGAAGGACGAACCCGGCTGCCGAAGTGCGTCTGTGGCGCGATTGAACTGGCTCGCGCCATAATCGCGTCCGCCGACGATGGCGCGCACGGCGCCGCTCGAAGGATCGATCACCACCATCGCCGATTGCTTGGCGTGATAGGCGCGGCCGTTTTCGCGCAGCTTCTCCTCGATCACGTCGTCGGCCTTGGCCTGCACGGCGGAATCGAGCGCGGTGCGCACCGTCAGCACCCGGGTCGAACCGAGTTTGCCGTCCATCGCGAGCTTCTTCACTTCCGCGAAGGCCCAGTCGAGATACCAGTCGGGCGAGTCGATCCGCTCGCGCTCGACCGGCGTCGCGGGATTGCGCAGCGCCGTGAAGATCTGGCTCTGCGTCATGAAGCCGGCGTCGACGAGATTGTTGAGCACGTCGGCGGCGCGCGCGCGGGCGGCGGGCAGGTTCACGTGCGGCGCGAACTTGGTGGGGGCCTTGAACAGGCCTGCCAGCATCGCGGCCTCCGCGAGCGACACGTCCTTCACCGACTTGCCGAAGTAGAATTCAGCCGCCGCCTGCACGCCGAACGTGCCGCCGCCCATATAGGCGCGGTCGAGATAGAGTTTGAGGATCTCGCGCTTGGAGAGTCGCGCCTCCAGCCACATGGCGAGGAACACTTCGCGGATCTTGCGTTCCAGCGAGCGCTCGTTCGAAAGGAAGAGATTCTTGGCGAGCTGCTGCGTCAGCGTCGAGCCGCCCTGCACCACGC
>CAMFKC010000243.1 GCA_945956975.1 uncultured Methylocystaceae bacterium
CAACGGCGATGCGCTGCCGGAGCAGGAGCGCAAGGAGATTGCGACGCCGTCGCTCGTCGCGCCTGCGGCTGCGCCAGTTGCGGCGACGGTCGCGAAGCATGCCCCGACGGATGGGTTCGCGCCCACTGCGCTGGCGATGGAGCGCGTGGCGCAGGCCAAGGACAGCCTCTTCGATCGTGCGGGCTACGTCACAATTTCCGATCTCGCGACGCTCGACCGCTGGATCGCGGAAGCGCACGAGACGGGTCTCGTCGCCATCGATACCGAGACATCCTCGCTCGACGCCATGCAGGCCGATCTCATCGGCGTGTCCATGGCGCTGGCGCCGGGGCGCGCGGCCTATATTCCGATCGGCCATCTGAAAGGCGCGCAGGACGATCTCTTCGGCGAGAAGGGCCTCGTCGAGGGCCAGTTGCGCGAGGACGACGTGATCGCGCGGCTGAAGCCTCTGCTCGAAGCGCCCGATGTCGTGAAGATCGCGCAGAACGCGAAATACGACTGGCTGGTGCTGGCGCAGCGCGACATCGACATGGCGCCGGTCGCCGACACGATGCTTGCGTCCTATGTTCTCGACGCCGGCCGCAACGGCCATGGCATGGACGAACTCTCGGAGAAGAATTTCGGCCACAAGCCGCTCGCCTTCGGCGAAGTGGCGGGGCAGGGCAAGACTTTCATCGGCTTCGCGCGCGTTGCGATTGATCGCGCCACCGAATATTCGGCCGAGGACGCCGACGTCACGCTGCGGCTGTGGCGCACGCTCGGGCCGCGCCTGCCGGCCGAATCGATGACGCGTGTCTACGAGACGCTGGAGCGTCCCATGGTGGGCGTGCTCGGCCGCATGGAGCAGCGCGGCATCGCCATCGACCGGCAGATGCTGTCGCGCCTGTCGGGCGAATTTGCGCAGGACATGGCGCGGCTCGAGGCGGAGATCTACGAGCTCGCGGGCGAGACGTTTAACATCGGCTCGCCCAAGCAGATCGGCGACATTCTCTTCGGCAAGATGGGCCTGCCCGGCGCCAAGAAAACCGCGACCGGCGCCTGGTCGACGGCGGCGGGCGTGCTCGACGATCTCGCCGAGGAAGGCCACGAACTGCCGCAGCGCATTCTCGACTGGCGGCAATTGTCGAAGCTGAAATCGACCTACACCGACGCGCTGCCGAACTACGTCAACCCGCAGACGCAGCGCGTGCACACATCCTATTCGCTGGCCTCGACGACGACGGGGCGGCTCTCCTCGTCGGAGCCGAACCTGCAAAACATTCCCGTGCGCAACGAGGCCGGCCGCAAGATACGAAAGGCCTTCGTCGCGACGCCGGGCGCCAAGCTGATCTCCGCCGACTATTCGCAGATCGAACTGCGCCTGCTCGCGGAAATGGCCGACATCCCGCAACTCAAGAAAGCGTTTTCGGAAGGAATCGACATTCACGCGGCCACCGCGTCGGAAATCTTCGGCGTGCCGGTCAAGGACATGCCGTCGGAAATCCGCCGCCGCGCCAAGGCGATCAATTTCGGCATCGTCTACGGCATCTCGGCCTTCGGCCTCGCCAACCAGCTCGGCATTCCGCGCGAGGAAGCCGGCGCCTACATCAAAAAATATTTCGAACGCTTCCCCGGCATCCGCGACTACATGGATCGCACCAAAAAGCTCTGCCGCGAGCAGGGCTACGTGACGACCATGTTCGGCCGCAAATGCCATTATCCGCGCATCAATTCGTCAAACCCGTCGGAGCGCGCCTTCAACGAGCGCGCCGCGATCAACGCGCCGTTGCAGGGCTCTGCGGCCGACATCATTCGCCGCGCGATGATCCGCATGGACGACGCGCTGCGCGAAGCGAACCTGAAGGCGCAGATGCTCCTGCAGGTTCACGACGAACTGGTGTTCGAGGTTCCCGAGTCGGAAGTCGACAAGACCATCGACATCGTGCGGCGCGTGATGGTTGAGGCGCCGGAACCCGCAGTGAAACTGTCGGCGCCGCTGGTTGTCGACGCCCGCGCCGCGGACAATTGGGACGAGGCGCATTGATGGACCGCGAGCCTTCAGGCTCGCAGTCGCCATGCGGCAAGGGCGAGCCTGAAGGCTCGCGGTCCGTTACCCACCGATGTTGAACGCCGCCAGCGCCGCCATGTTCACGATCTCCGTGTCCTTGGCGCCGAGCTGGATGATCTGCACCGCGCGGTCGAGGCCGACGATCAGGGGGCCGACGACGGTCGCGCCGCCGAGTTCCTGCAACATCTTCGACGAGATCGACGCTGAGTGGAATGCGGGCATGACCAGCACGTTGGCCGGGCCCTTGAGCCGGCAGAACGGGTAGGGGCCACGCAGGTCGGGATTGAGCGCGATGTCGGCGGCGATTTCGCCGTCGTAGGTGAAGTCGAGATGCTCGCCGTCTAGAATACGCACGGCCTCCTTCACATGCTCGGTGCGCTCGCCCGGCGGCTGGCCGAATGTGGCGAACGACAGAAGCGCCACGTTGGGCTCGAAGCCGAGCCGCCGCGCCACGCCCGCCGCGCCCTTGGTGATCTCGGCGATGTCCTGCGCGCCCGGCAGCTCCGTGATGGCCGTATCGGCCATCAGCACGGGCTTGCCGCGCGACAGGATGAGCGAGACGCCCATCACGCGATGGCCGGGCTTGGGATCGATCACGCGGCGCACTTCCTCAAGCGCAATCGAGAAATTGCGCGTCACGCCCGTCACCATGGCATCCGCGTCGCCGCGCGCCACCATGGCGGCCGCGAAGTAGTTGCGGTCCTGGTTGATGAAGCGCTGGCAATCGCGGAACAGGTAGCCCTTGCGCTGCAGCCGCTCGTACAGGAACTGCGCGTAATCGGCGTTGCGCGCGGAGGTGCGCGCATTGTGAATCTCGATGTTCTCGTTGAGCTCGAGGCCATTCGCCTTGGCGGTAGCCTCGATCAGGTCCTCGCGGCCGACCAGCATGGCGCGGCCCAGCCCCTGGTTCACGAAGGAGACGGCGGCGCGGATGACCTGCTCTTCCTCGCCCTCGGCGAAGACGACGCGCTTCGGGTCGCGGCGCACACGGTCGAAGATTCCCTGCAACGCGCCGGCGATCGGATCACGGCGGGCGGAGAGCTGCTGCCTGTAGGCGTGGAAGTCGACGATCGGCTTGCGCGCGACGCCCGAATCCATCGCCGCCTTGGCGACCGCCGCAGGCACCACAGAGATCAGGCGCGGATCGAAGGGCGCGGGAATGATGTATTCGCGGCCAAAGCGCGGTCGTGCGCCCTGATAGGCGGCGGCGACGTCGTCCGGCACGTCCTCGCGGGCGAGTTCGGCCAGCGCGTTGGTGGCGGCGATCTTCATTTCCATGTTGATCGTCTTGGCCCGCACGTCCAGCGCGCCGCGGAAGATGTAGGGGAAGCCCAGGACGTTGTTCACCTGGTTCGGATAGTCGGACCGGCCTGTGGCGATGATCGCGTCCGGGCGCACGGCCAGCGCGTCCTCCGGCGTGATTTCCGGATCCGGATTGGCCATGGCAAAGATGATCGGGTTGGGCGCCATGGAGGCGACCATGTCCTGCGTCAGCGCGCCCTTGGCGGACAGGCCGAAGAAGATGTCGGCGTCCTTGACCGCATCCGCCAGCGAGCGGCGCTCGGTCTGGACGGCATAGGCCGATTTCCACTGGTTCATGCCGTCGGTGCGGCCGCGATAGACCACGCCCTTGGTGTCCACCAGCGTGATGTTCTCCTGCGGCATACCCATGGCGCGCAGCAGATCGAGGCAGGCGATGCCTGCCGCGCCCGCGCCGTTGCAGACGAGGCGCACGTCCTTGATGTCGCGGCCCGTCAGGCTCATGGCGTTGATCATGCCCGCGCAGGCGATGATGGCCGTGCCGTGCTGGTCGTCGTGGAAGACCGGAATGTCCATCAATTCGCGCAGGCGCTCCTCGATGATGAAGCACTCCGGCGCCTTAATGTCCTCGAGGTTGATGCCGCCGAACGAGGGGCCGAGATAGCGCACCGCGTTGATGAAGGCTTCCGGATCCTCCGTGTCGACTTCGAGATCGATCGAATCGACGTCGGCGAAACGCTTGAACAGGACCGACTTGCCCTCCATCACCGGCTTGGAGGCCAGTGCGCCGAGGTTGCCGAGACCCAGGATCGCGGTGCCGTTGGTGATGACAGCGACCATGTTGCCCTTGACCGTATAATCATAGGCCCGCGACGCATCCTCTGCGATGGCCAGCACCGGCACCGCGACGCCGGGAGAATAGGCGAGCGACAGGTCGCGCTGGGTCGCCATCGGCTTGGTCGGGATGATCTGCAGCTTGCCCGGCCGACCCTGCGAATGGAACAGCAGGGCTTCACGGTCGGTAAACGTCGGGCGCTTCGGCGGCTTGGACTTCTGGTCGGGCATTTCTGGCTCAAACGGGCGGGGGTCCGCGGGGAGGGCGGACCATAAACGCCACAATCCCGCCAAACAAGGCGCGGGGCGGCGTCCGATGGTCTTAAGGCTAAGCCCGCCCGCGTTCCGCCGGGCAGCCCTCGCCGAGCCGCAGATGCATGAAGAGAAGGTCGAGCCAGCGGCCGAACTTGGTCCCGACCTGCGGCAGAACCCCGGCCTGGGTAAAGCCGAGGCTGGCGTGCAGGCGGATCGAGGCGGCGTTGCCGGCCTCGATGCCGGCAATCATGGCGTGCAGGCCGTCCTGCCGGGCGCGGGCGATCAGCGCCGCCATCAGCGTCCGGCCGAGGCCCGCGCCCCGGGCGCTCGCCGCAACATAGACCGAATTCTCGACCGTGAAGCGGTAGCCGTCGTGCGGTCGGAAGGGCCCGTAGGTCGCGTAGCCGGCGACTTGCCCGGCGACCTGCGCGACCAGGACCGGAAAGCCCGCCCCCTGCCGCTCCGCGAGCCAGGCGGCGCGGTTGGCGGTATCGACCTCCACATCGTTCCAGATCGCCGTCGTCTCGCGCACCGCGTGGTTGTAGATGGCGCAGA
>CAMFKC010000244.1 GCA_945956975.1 uncultured Methylocystaceae bacterium
GTGTGACGGTCGCCAAGGAAATCGAACTCGCCGACAAGTTCGAGAACATGGGCGCCCAGATGGTGCGCGAAGTCGCCTCCAAGCAGAATGACGCTGCGGGCGACGGCACGACCACCGCGACCGTTCTCGCCGCCGCCATCGTGCGTGAAGGCGCCAAGGCCGTTGCGGCCGGCATGAACCCGATGGATCTCAAGCGCGGCATCGACACGGCCGTGGAAGCCGTCGTCGCCGACCTCAAGAAGAACTCCAAGAAGGTCACCTCGAACGAGGAAATCGCCCAGGTCGGCACGATCTCGGCGAACGGCGACTCCTCGATCGGCAAGATGATCGCGGAAGCGATGCAGAAGGTCGGCAACGAGGGCGTCATCACGGTCGAGGAGGCCAAGAGCCTCGACACCGAACTCGACGTCGTCGAGGGCATGCAGTTCGACCGCGGCTACCTCTCCCCCTACTTCATCACGAATGCGGAGAAGATGGTCGCCGAGCTGGAAGACCCCTACATCCTCATCTTCGAGAAGAAGCTGTCCTCGCTGCAGCCGATGCTGCCGATCCTCGAGGCCGTCGTCCAGACCGGCAAGCCGCTGCTGATCGTCGCTGAAGACGTCGAAGGCGAGGCTCTGGCCACGCTCGTCGTCAACAAGCTGCGTGGCGGCCTGAAGATCGCCGCCGTGAAGGCGCCGGGCTTCGGCGATCGCCGCAAGGCCATGCTCGAGGACATCGCCATCCTGACGGGCGGCGAGATGATCGCCGAAGACCTCGGCATCAAGCTCGAGAACGTGACGCTCCCGATGCTCGGCCGCGCCAAGCGCGTTCGCATCGAGAAGGAGAACACCACGATCATCGACGGCGCCGGGCAGAAGTCCGACATCGAAGGCCGCGTCGCGCAGATCAAGGCGCAGATCGAGGAGACCACCTCGGACTACGACCGTGAGAAGCTGCAGGAGCGTCTGGCCAAGCTCGCCGGCGGCGTCGCGGTCATCCGCGTCGGCGGCGCGAGCGAGATCGAGGTCAAGGAAAAGAAGGACCGCGTGGATGACTCCCTCAACGCCACCCGCGCTGCGGTGGAAGAGGGCATCCTGCCGGGCGGCGGCGTTGCGCTGCTGCGTTCGGTCAAGGCGCTCGAAGGCCTCGGCGGCTCCAACGCCGACCAGAAGACGGGCGTCGACATCGTTCGCCGCGCCCTGACGGCTCCGGCCCGCCAGATCGTCGACAACGCGGGCGGCGACGGCGCCGTCGTGGTCGGCAAGCTGGTCGAGGCCAAGGACTATGCCTACGGCTTCGACGCCCAGTCGGGCGACTACGCCGACATGGTGAAGGCCGGCATCATCGACCCGACCAAGGTCGTGCGCACGGCCCTCCAGGACGCGGCTTCTGTCGCCGGCCTGCTCGTCACCACCGAAGCCATGATCGCCGAGCTTCCCAAGAAGGAAGCGGCCCCGGCCATGCCGGGCGGCGGCATGGGCGGCATGGACTTCTAAGAAGTCCATACGCCCAAGATCGAAAATGCGATGCGCGGCAGGCCGCGCATCGCTGCGGCATGGACTTCTAAGAAGTCCATTCGCTCAAGATCGAAAATGCGATGCGCGGCGGTCCGCGCGACACACAAAAGAAGGGCCCGGCGAAAGCCGGGCCCTTTTTTATTTCGCAGAAGACCGGCCCGACCGGAAACTGGAACTCGGCTAAATTGTGGCAGACCGCTTGCGCGCGGCGTAATTCGGCTTATGGTTTCGGGCGTTAGGGCGCCTGCGCCAGCGTCCCGCCTGATCGTCGACACGGCCAGAGTCCGCGATAAGCAGATTCGGCGAACAGGCGCTGGTTGCTGGCATGACGCGTCCGGCCGGTCGGGGCGCGCCGTGTTCGGCTGAGGTACGGGGGACGCGCGCAAGCGCGGACGGCGAATGAGTAAAGTTCTCAACAATGGGCGCACGACGACGCGCGCTGATCTTCTGGACGCGGTATTCGAGGCCTGCCCGACGTTGTCGCGCGCGCAGGCCAGAACGATCTTTGAAATGACGCTGGAAGAAATCGGCGACAGCCTCGATCGAAACGAGGCCGTCAAGCTGCGCGGATTCGGCGCGTTCAACGTGCGCTCCAAGCGCGAGCGCGTCGGCCGCAATCCCAAGACCGGGGTGGAGGCTGCGATCAAGCCGCGCCGGGTGGTGACCTTCAAGCCTTCGCCCGTGCTGGTCGCACGGGTGAACGGCCAGTCGATCGAAGGCCTCGAAAACGCGGACTGAGGCCCGCGATCGTTAGCCGCCGAGCTCCGCTCTACAGCGGCGGCGTTCAGCCGCCGAGTTTTGCTTTACAGCGGCGGCGTTCAGCCGCCGAGTTTCGCTTTAATTGCGTGATCCGCCAGCGTCTTGCCGAGCGACCAGACCGCGCCGGGCACCCGATGCGCATCGGCGATCACCGCGTCGAACGAGCGCTCGATCCAGGCGATGTCCTCATCGCCGATGGTCAGCGGCGGCAGCAGCTTGATCGTGTGATTGCCGTGTCCGGCCACCTGGCTCAGCACCCGGTGGTCCTTGAACAGCGGGATCGTGATCATCTGGCAGAACAGGCCGGAATTGACCTTCTCCAGCACGGTCCAGGCGGTCTTGAGCTTCAGCGACTTCGGGGCGCCGAATTCGATGCCGACCATCAGCCCCTTGCCGCGCACGTCCTTCACCAATTCGTAGCGCTGGTTCATCGAGCGGAAACCCTCGAGGATCTGCTCGCCGCGCCGGGCGGCGTTCTCGATCAGCTTCTCGCTCTCCATCACCTCCAGCGTGGCGAGGCCGGCCGCCATGGCGAGATCGTTCTTGGAGAAGGTGGAGCCGTGCACGACGGCGCGGTCCATGCGGTTGAAGACCTTCTCGAAAATCTGCCGGCGCGCGAGAACCGCGCCGACCGGCACATGCCCGCCCGACAGCGCCTTGGCCAACAGCACCATGTCGGGCTCTGCGCCCCAATGCTCCACCGCAAGGAATTTGCCGGTCCGCCCCATGCCGGTCTGGATTTCGTCGGCCACGAACAGCGCGCCGTATTTGCGGCAGAGCGCGCCGGCACGGGCGAGATAATCCGGGTCGGGCATGATCGCGCCCTTGCCCTGGATCGGCTCCACGAAGAACGCGGCGACATCCTTGCGGGCCAGCGCCCGCTCGAGCGCGTCGAGGTCATTGAAGGGGATTTCCGCAACGTCCGGGATCAGTGGCCCGAAGCCGTCGCGGAAAATGCCGTCGCCGTTCATCGACAAGGCGCCGTAGGTCAGGCCGTGAAAGGCATGGTCGCAGAACAGGATCCGCGAGCGACCGGTCGCCGAGCGCGCGAACTTCATCGCGGCCTCGACGGCTTCCGCGCCGGAATTGCAGAAAAAGGCCTTGTCCAGCCAGGGCGTGTATTTCAGCAGCCGCTCGGCCAGCAGGCCCGCCAGCACCGACACGTCCATCTGCACGAGATTGGGCAGGTCGGCCTCGATCACGCTGATCAGCGCGCGGGCGACATCGGGATGGTTGCGGCCGAGCGCAAACACGCCCCAGCCCGACAGCAGGTCGAGATATTTCTCGCCGTTGCGGTCCCACAGATACTGGCCTTGGCCGCGGGTGAAGCCGACGTCGTAGCCGATCGTCTGCAGCACCCGCACCATCTGCTCGTTCAGGTGCCGGTTGTGCAGTCCATAGCGCTCGGGCTCGCGTCCGGCGGCCAGTGCGGCAAAATCGAACGGATCGGCCGCCAGGGGGCGCGGGTCGTTCAGCGTCAGCGACGCTTCGTTCATGCGGGCTTCTCCGAAAGCGGCGCGATCGACGCACATCGCGCCCGGCCTGACATGGGGGCGGCCGGCCGGTTTTCATGACGGCGGACGCGTCCAATGTCAAACATGCCACCTCGGCCTTTCGTCGCCGTAAATGGGGCGCAAAGTAGGTCTTCAGGTGCACTGTCCCGGTCTGGCTTGCGCTTCCACCGTGGGCGGTCGATACACGAACACTAGCAGCGAACAGGTGATTTGGATGAGGCTTCTTTCAGGCGCGGTCGGCCTCTTCGGGCTTGTTGCCGCTTTTGCGGCCTATCGGCTCGGAGACAGCTTCCTTTATCTGGTCGCCGGCGCCGCGATCCTGTGCGCCGCCACCACGGCGGCCTCGGCGCATATCTCCGCCTTCATGAAGATCTTCGTCGCGATCTTCTCGACAGAGACGATCGTGTTCGGTCTCGCGGTCGTCGCGCTGCACGCGGGCCTCTGGCACGACAAGCTCAAGAATTTCACGCCGCCGGATTCCTTGCCGCTCACGGTCGCGATGTTCTCGATTCTCGTCTACGCGGTCGCGCGCCTCAGGGTGATGCGCGAGCCGCTGCGCATCGCCGATCTCTATTTCACGCAAGGCGACGCTGGCACGGCGCGCATCTGGCCATTTCGCCCCTTCACCGGGCGCGAGCGCCGCATCGCGATCGCCATGATCACGACGCTGGTGTTGATCAACCAGGCGCAGGTCGCCATCACCGTGCGCCTGTCCTTCTTCAACCGCGATTGGTTCAACGCCATCCAGAACAAGGACGCGCCAACCTTCTGGAACCTGCTGATCTGGGTCTTCACGCCCTGGGCCTTCGTCTACATCGCCAGCGCGATCATCGAATTCGTCCTGCAATCGATGCTCGTCATCCGCTGGCGCCGCTGGCTGACGGATTTCTACGTGTCGCACTGGCTCGGCGACCACGCGCACTATCGCATGTCGCTCGCCGGCGGCGCGGCGGACAACCCGGATCAGCGCATCGCCGAAGACGTCAACCGCTTCATCATCGGCGGCGGCGACGGCGAGGGCATCTACTCCTATTCGATCCTGCTCATCTCCACGCTTTCCTCGCTCGTGTCCTTCTCGATCGTGCTGTGGGAGCTTTCGGGCAATTACGCCATTCCCGGCACGGAGATCGTGATCCCCGGCCTCCTGTTCTGGGTCGCGCTGA
>CAMFKC010000245.1 GCA_945956975.1 uncultured Methylocystaceae bacterium
CTCGAAGCCTTCCTTCACCTCTTCGCGCGAATTGGCGATGCGCATGCCCTTGCCGCCGCCGCCGGCCGAGGCCTTGAGGATGACGGGATAGCCGATCTCGTCGGAAATCTTCACCGCCTGCTCGGCGCTGTCGATCACGCCGAGGAAGCCCGGCACGGTCGAGACCTTCGCGGCGTTGGCGAACTTCTTCGACTCGATCTTGTCGCCCATCGCCTCGATCGCCTTGGGGTTGGGACCGATGAAGACGATGCCGTTGTCCTTCAGCGCCTGGGCGAAGGCGGCGCGCTCGGAGAGGAAGCCGTAGCCCGGATGCACGGCCTCGGCGCCGGTCTTCTTGCAGGCGTCGATGATCTTCTCGATGACGAGGTAGGATTCGGCGGCGGCCGGCGGACCGATATGGACGGCTTCGTCGGCCATCTCGACGTGCAGCGCGTCCTCGTCGGCGTCCGAATAGACCGCAACCGTCTTGATGCCCATTTTCCGGGCCGTCTTGATGACGCGGCACGCGATTTCGCCGCGGTTTGCGATCAGGATCTTCTTGAACATGCGCCCACCGATTGAGAGCCGCTGCACTGCGGCAAAATCCATGTGAGGGCGCTTTTACGGGAGGCCGCGCCCCCCGTCTACATATCCTTGAGTGTTCAGGCCGCCCGCGCGATTTCCGCGCCGGCCCAGCCCTTCGCCGCCCGGCCCCGCACGGCAGCGGCGAACCAGCCCGGCGTGCGATGCGCTTCTTCCAGCACCGCGACCAGCGTGGCGAAGGCCGTCAGCGTCTTGGCCGCGTCGGCCTGCCCGACCAGCCATTCGGCCTGGAATTCGTTGAGCACGCCGCTCGGGCGCTGCTGCCAGATCAGGAAATCGACAACGGAATCGATGAAAAAATCCCGCCATTCCGGGCAATCCGGCCGCACGACGCGCTCGATGGCGAACAGGGCCTCCGCCTCGTCCTGCGTCAGCGCGTCGCCTCGGAACAGGTCGAAACGAAGGCGCCGCACGAGGTCGGCGTCGATATCGCCTTCCCGCTCGATGGACACCAGCGCCATGCGGCGGCGCTCGATCTCGACGGCGGTCCGGAATTTTTCGATTCTAACATGCTCGGTCACGACTGGCCGCTCCTGTCCGACACTTGACGTGAGGGCACCCTGCCCGGCCGCGACTTGCCGGAATCTGAATCCGGTTTCCGAAAGCCGCTTAACGGTTAAGCCATTGGCAAAACGTCTGGTTTCCGACGTATGAAGGCGTTGCGGACAATTGCTCTCAATTGCGCATCAGCACCATCTGCGTCTGTGTCACGATGGCCGCGAGCTTGCCGTCCGGCCTGAGAATTCGCGTCGTCCAGACCTGCGTGGTCCGCCCGCGGTGGACAGGCGTGCATTCGGCGCGGGCGACCTCGCCGGCCTTGATGGCGGAGATGAAATTCGTCTTGCTTTCGACCGTCGTCGTGCTGGCGCCCGCCGGCAGGTTGAGCACGGTCGCGACGGCGCCGATCGTGTCGGCGAAGGCCATATAGGCGCCGCCGTGCAAGATGGAATTGGTCGTGCACAGGTCCTCGCGCACGGTCATTTCCGCCACGACCCTGTCCGGCGCCTGCTCGACCAGCCTGATGCCCATGAGCCGCGCCAGCGGCATGATGTTCACGTCGATCATGTGGTTCCTCCCGGGGCGGAGTTTCGAGCGCGCGGGGAGGATTGGCAATGACGTCGCAGGTAAGGGTTCGGCAGCGCGCGCGATTCTGCCCTATCTTTCCGCGATGACCGACAACGCCCTGCGCCAGGCGCACGAAATCCTCACGGCCTCGCCGCTGATCGACGCCCACAACGACCTGCCCTATGTCATCCGCATCGATCGGCAAGCGCAGGGGGACCCCGCGCTCTACCGCCTCGACGAGCGCCGCAATTCGGGCGACACGGACATTCCCAGATTGCGCGAAGGCCGGGTGGCGGCGCAGTTCTGGGCGGCCTTCGTGCCGCCAAAGGAGCCGCAGCCGGCCAGCTACGCCCTGCAGCAGATCGCCCTCATCCGCCGCATGAACGCTGCTTATCCCCAGGCGTTCTTGCCCGGCCTGCGCGCCGCCGATGTCAGCCGCGCCAAACGCGCAGGCAAGATCGCCAGCTTCATCACCATCGAGAACGGGGCCGCGATCGAAAACCGGCTCGATTCGCTGAACGCCTATTACGATCTGGGCGTGCGCCTGATGACGCTCTGCCACAATTCCACGCTCGACTGGGTCGACAGCGCGACGGACGCGCCGCGCTCGAACGGTCTCAGCGATTTCGGACGCGCGGTGATCGCGCGCATGAACGATCTCGGCATGATCGTCGATTGCGCGCATGTGAGTGATCAGGCGATGCATCAGGCGCTCGACGCCTCGCGCGCGCCGATCGTCTTTTCCCACTCGAATGCGCGCGCGCTCTGCGACCATCGCCGCAACGTGCCAGACGACGTGCTCGCGCGCGTTGCGGAGAATGGCGCGCTGGTCATGGCGACCTTCGTGCCGGACTTCATCTGCCAGCGCTCTAAGGACTGGATGGCCGCGCTCAAGGACGCCTGGGGCAAGACGCCGGACGGGATCGACCCGGACATCCTCGTGCCCGCGCGCGAGAAGGAGATCGGCGCTTGGCCGCGCGGGTCGCTCAACCAGTATTGCGACCACCTCGACTATCTCAGGGCGCGCGTGGGAGCCGACCACATCGGCATCGGCTCGGATTTCTTCGGCGGGCCACAGGGCGAAGGCCTCAAGGACGTCGCGTGCTTTCCGCATATTTTCGCTGAATTGATCCGCCGCGGGTGGCCGAAGGCAGATTTGAAGAAGCTCGCGGGCCAGAATTTTCTGCGGGTGTTCCGCGCGGTCGAAAAAGCGGCGCGTTGACGCCGCAATTGTCGGGGAACCTGCATCGGCGGGGAACGTTGGGCTGACTTCCGCCAATGTCCGACAATGGGAGCACGTCCATGCGAAATGTCTTGATCGGCACGACCCTGCTCGCCGCAATTGTCTGCGGCGCGGCGGCGCAGGCGCAGGCGCGCGAGGCTTACCGCGTCAAGATCCCGACGCTCGGCTGCGTCGATCGCCATATCGTCCAGCACATGCGCAATCTGCGCGAGGAGAATGGTCTGCTCGCCGCCGATTCCCTGGCGCAGGGCGCGCTCGATTCGGGGGAATGCACGCCGCTGCCGGCCGGCATGCTGGTGGTTGAAGAGGATAGCGACATCGTCGCCGGCCTGACGCAGGTCCGCGCCCCCGGCGTGCCCGGCGCTGTCTGGGTTCGCTACGCGACGCTCAGCGAAGACGACTGACCCGGCGCCCCATAAAACAAAAGGGCCGCCTCGCGGCGGCCCTCGTGCTTTCGCCAACCCCGCTCAAAGCGGGATGTTGTCGTGCTTCTTCCAGGGATTTTCGAGCTGCTTGTGGCGCAGCATGCCCAGCGCCCGCGCGATGCGCTTGCGCGTGACATGCGGGTGAATCACTTCGTCGACATAGCCACGCTCGGCGGCGACGAAGGGGGAGAGGAACCGGTCCTCGTATTCCTTGGTGCGCTGCGCGATCTTCTCGGGATCGCCGAGATCCTGCCGGAAAATGATTTCCACCGCGCCCTTCGCGCCCATGACCGCGATCTGCGCCGACGGCCAGGCGTAGTTCACGTCGCCCCGCAGATGCTTCGAGGCCATCACGACATAGGCGCCGCCGAAGCCCTTGCGGGTAATGATGGTCACCTTCGGCACGGTGGCCTCGGCATAGGCGTAGAGCAGCTTGGCGCCATGCTTGATCAGGCCGCCGTATTCCTGCGCCGTGCCCGGCAGGAAGCCCGGCACGTCGACGAATGTCACGATCGGAATGTTGAAACAGTCGCAAAAGCGCACGAAGCGCGCTGCCTTGCGCGAGGCGTCGATGTCGAGCACGCCCGCCAGCACCATCGGCTGGTTGGCGACGATGCCGACCGTATGGCCTTCCATGCGGCCGAAACCGACGACGATGTTCTTGGCGTGGGCTTCCTGGATCTCGAAGAAATCGCCTTCGTCCACGACCTTCGCGATCAGCTCCTTCACGTCGTAGGGCTTGTTCGGATTGTCGGGCACCAGCGTGTCGAGCGAATAATCGTCGCGCTCGGAATCGTCGAACGTCGGCCATTCCGGCACCGGGTCGGTATTCGACTGGGGCAGAAAGTCGATCAGGCGGCGCATCTGCAGCAGGGCCTCGACATCGTTGTCGTAGGCGCGGTCGGCGATCGAGCTCTTGGTCGTGTGCACCGAGGCGCCGCCGAGTTCCTCGGCTGTCACCGTCTCGTTGGTGACGGTCTTCACGACCTCAGGACCGGTCACGAACATGTAGGAGCGGTCGCGCACCATGAAGATGAAGTCGGTCATCGCGGGCGAATAGACGTCGCCGCCGGCGCAGGGGCCCATGATCACGGAAATCTGCGGGATGACGCCGGACGACAGCACGTTGCGCTGGAAGACTTCGCCGTAGCCCCCGAGCGCTGCGACGCCCTCCTGGATGCGCGCGCCGCCAGCGTCGAACAGCCCGATGATCGGCGCGCGGTTGCGCAGCGCCATGTCCTGGATCTTGATGATTTTTTGCGCATGCGTGTCGGACAGCGAGCCGCCGAACACGGTAAAATCCTTGGCGAAAACATAGACGGTGCGGCCATTGACCGTGCCCCAGCCGGTCACGACGCCGTCGCCGGGGATCTTCTCGTCCTTGTCCATGCCGAAATCCGCGCAGCGATGCTGCACGAACATGTCGAATTCCTCGAACGAACCGTGGTCCAGCAGCAGTTCGATACGCTCGCGCGCGGTCAGCTTGCCGCGGCCGTGCTGCGCGTCGATGCGCTTTTGCCCGCCGCCGAGGCGAGCCGCCTCGCGGCGATGGTCGAGAGCTTCGATAATGTGCTTCATCTCTGTCTCTTATA
>CAMFKC010000246.1 GCA_945956975.1 uncultured Methylocystaceae bacterium
AACGCCCGCACCCGCAAGGGCAAGGCGAAGCCGATCGCCGGCAAGAAGAAGTGATCGCCCGATAAGGCGATCATCCCCGGACCTGTTCCGGGGATCCCCATCCAAGGGATGGCCGGGTCGCGCCCGGCCATGACGCGGGCGGGGAGAGACAACCTCCATCCCGAGCGCCTGGAGATACGGGCGCGCCAGAAGGACCCTAAGACATGGCCAAGGACACCACCCGCGTTCGCCGCCGCGAGCGCAAGAATATCGTTTCGGGCGTCGCCCACGTGAATTCGTCGTTCAACAACACGATGATCACCATCACCGACGCGCAGGGCAACACGATCTCCTGGTCGTCGGCCGGCACGATGGGCTTCAAGGGCTCGCGCAAGTCGACCCCCTACGCCGCGCAGATGGCCGCCGAAGACGCCGCCCGCAAGGCCGCCGAGCACGGCATGCGCACGCTGGAAGTGGAAGTCTCCGGCCCCGGTTCGGGCCGCGAATCCGCGCTGCGCGCGCTGCAGGCGGCGGGCTTCACCGTCACCTCGATCCGCGACGTGACGCCGATCCCGCACAACGGCTGCCGCCCGCGCAAGCGTCGCCGCGTCTGATTTTTTTCACCTTCGCACGCGCGGCCGACGGGCCGCGCGGGCTTTTGTCAGCTGACGCGCCCAAGCCATGGTCGACGGACCGATATGCCGGCGCATCAACAGCGAAAGGCCACATATGACCATCCAGAAGAACTGGCAGGAACTGATCAAGCCGAACAAGCTCGAGATTTCTCTCGGCGACGATTCCAAGCGCATGGCGACCATCGTCGCCGAGCCGCTGGAGCGTGGTTTCGGCCTGACGCTCGGCAATGCGCTGCGCCGCATCCTCCTGTCCTCGCTGCAGGGCGCGGCGATCACCTCCGTCCACATCGACGGCGTGCTGCATGAATTCTCGTCCATTCCGGGCGTGCGCGAGGATGTGACCGACATCGTCCTCAACATCAAGGACATCGCCATCAAGATGCAGGGCGAGGGTCCGAAGCGCATGACGCTGAAGAAGCAGGGCCCCGGCCAGGTGACGGCCGGCGATATCGCCACCCCCGGCGACATCCAGGTCCTGAACCCGAACCTCGTGATCTGCACGCTCGACGACGGCGCTGAAATCCGCATGGAATTCACCGTCGCCACCGGCAAGGGCTACGTGCCGGCCGAGCGCAACCGCGCCGAGGACGCGCCGATCGGCCTGATCCCGGTCGACTCGCTCTATTCGCCGGTCAAGAAGGTCTCGTATCGCATCGAGAACACCCGCGAGGGCCAGGTTCTCGACTACGACAAGCTGACCATGACGGTCGAGACCAACGGCGCGATCTCGCCTGAGGATTCGGTCGCCTACGCCGCCCGCATCCTGCAGGACCAGCTCAACGTCTTCGTGAACTTCGAGGAGCCGCGCCGCGAAGAGGCCGCCACCTCGATCCCCGAGCTCGCCTTCAACCCGGCGCTGCTCAAGAAGGTCGACGAGCTCGAACTGTCGGTGCGTTCGGCCAACTGCCTGAAGAACGACAACATCGTCTACATCGGCGACCTCATCCAGAAGACGGAAGCCGAGATGCTGCGCACGCCGAACTTCGGCCGCAAGTCGCTCAACGAGATCAAGGAAGTGCTGGCGCAGATGGGCCTGCACCTCGGCATGGAAGTGACCGGCTGGCCGCCGGACAATATCGAAGAGCTCGCGAAGCGCTTCGAGGAGCACTACTGAGTTCGTGAATTCCTTCTCCCGCGAAACGGGAGAAGGTGTCGCGCGGAACGCGCGACGGATGAGGGCGGCGCCATCGCGCGTATGCGTGGCTTGATCAGCGCTCTCACCCGACCCGGCTTCGCCGGGCCACCCTCTCCCGTTCCACGGGAGAGGGGCCAAAGCAGAGCGGCCGTACCGTGGCACGGCGGCCGCAGACCCGAAAAGGAGAAAGCCATGTACCACGGTCGCGCAAAGCGCCGCTTCAACCGCACCGCCGAGCACCGCAAGGCCATGTTCGCGAACATGTGCCAGGCGCTCATCAAGCACGAGCAGATCGTCACCACGCTGCCGAAGGCCAAGGACCTGCGTCCGGTCGTCGAGAAGCTGGTCACGCTCGGCAAGCGCGGCGACCTGCACGCCCGCCGCCAGGCGATCTCGCAGATCAAGGACGTCGCCCTCGTCAAGAAGCTCTTCGACGTGCTGGGCCCGCGCTACAAGGAACGCAACGGCGGCTACACGCGCGTGCTGAAGGCCGGCTTTCGCTACGGCGACAACGCCGCCATGGCCGTGATCGAATTCGTCGACCGCGACGAGAGCGCCAAGGGCCAGGATTCCGGCCCGGTGATGGGCGGCGACGAGCAGGAAGCGGCGTAAGCCACGAAGCCCTCACGCTGAGGAGCCTGCGCAGCAGGCGTCTCGAAGCGCGGGGGCGGCCCATCCTTCGAGACGCGGCCTGCGGCCGCTCCTCAGGATGAGGGTTTGTTTTCCAGAGGCGGGCGCTTGCGTCCGCCTTTTGCTTTTGGGGCCCCATGGAGACCTGGACCGAACTCGAACGCGCAACGCTCGCCAGCGGCGACACGCTCGTCCTGCGCGAGCGCGCGGGCGTGTTCGAGATCCGCTGCAACGGGTGGGACCTCATGTCCAGCCGCGCGCACGCCTCGGAAGAGCGCATGGCGCGCGAGGCGCTGGCGCTGCTGGCCGGGCGAACCCGGCCCCGCATCCTGATCGGCGGGCTCGGCATGGGCTTCATGCTGCGCGCCGCACTGGACGCCGCGCCTGGGGATGCACGGATCGAAGTCGCCGAGATCGCGCCCGAGATCGTCGCGTGGAACCGGGGGCCGCTGGCGCCGCTTGCGGGGCGTCCGCTGGACGATCCGCGCGTGACCATGCGGATCGGCGACGTCGCCGACGTGCTCGGTCAGGGCGGGCCGTGGGACGCGATCCTGCTCGACACCGACAATGGCCCCGGCGCGATCATGCTGGCCGGCAATGCGGCCCTCTACGCGCGCGAGGGCCTTCTGGCGGCGCGCGGGGCGCTCGCGCGGGGCGGCGTGCTGGCCTTGTGGTCGGCGGACCGCTCCCTTGCGTTCGAGGCGATCCTGGAGGGCGCGGGCGTGGATTGGCGCGTCGTGGAGACGCCCGCCGCCGCAGGCCGAGCGGAGCCGCTGCACGCGCTCTATTTCATCCGCTGACCGCGTTCGGCGCACAGACCGCCGGCCACGTGCGCTCCGCCACTTTGTCGCCGTTTGCATTGCGCCTATATCGGAGCGGACACACCCGGAGTCGCTTCATGAACGCCCTGATCCGCGCAGGCGCCGCCGCCCTGCTTGGCCTCGCTCTCGTTTCCGCCGCCTCCGCGCAGAGCCTGCTCGAGCGCGTTGCGCCGCAGACGCGCGCCGAGGCGCTGCTGTCGTTTTCGGCGACGGTGAAGAAGGCCGCGCCCGCGGTCGTGAACGTCTACGCTTCGCGCACCGAGCAGCAGCCGCGCAATCCACTGTTCGACGACCCGATCTTCCGCCGCTTCTTCGGCGAGGGCGCGCAGGGGCCGCGCGAGCGCACGGCGCAGTCGCTCGGCTCCGGCGTCATCGTCGAGGCGAACGGCCTTGTCATCACCAACAACCACGTCATCGAGAACATGACGGAGGTGAAGGTCGCGCTGCAGGATCGCCGCGAGTTTCCCGCCGACATCGTGCTGCGCGATCCGCGCACCGACCTCGCCGTGCTGCGCCTGAAGGGCGCGGGATCGCTGCCGGCGATCGAACTCGGCGATTCCGACACGCTCGAGGTCGGCGATCTCGTGCTCGCCATCGGCAATCCCTTCGGCGTCGGGCAGACGGTCACGCAGGGCATCGTCTCGGCGCTGGCCCGCACGCAGATCGGCATTTCCGACTATGGCTTCTTCATCCAGACGGACGCGGCCATCAATCCCGGCAATTCCGGTGGCGCGCTGGTGGATTCCAAGGCGCGGCTGATCGGCATCAACTCCGCCATCTTCTCCAAGTCCGGCGGCTCCGTCGGCATCGGCTTCGCCATCCCCGTCAATATGGTCAAGATCGTCGTGGCGGCGGCGAAGAGTGGCGGCAAGCAGGTGCGCCGCCCCTGGCTCGGCGCCTCGCTGCAGGCGGTCTCGAAGGAGATCGCGGATTCGATCGGGCTCGACCGGCCCGTCGGCGCGCTCGTCGCGGACATGAATTCGAAGGGGCCGGCCGCCGAAGCAGGACTGAAGCGCGGCGACGTGATCGTCGGCGTCGACGGTCAGCCGGTCGACGATCCCGAGGCGCTCGGCTACCGGCTCGGCACCAAGGCGATCGGCGGGATTTCGGAGCTGAGCGTGTTGCGCGACGGCAAGAAGACGCAGGTTGCGATCAAGCTCGCCCCCGCGCCGGAAATCCCGGCGCGCGATACGGTGAAGATCGACACGCCGTCCCCCTTCACGGGCGCCACGGTCGTCAATCTCTCGCCCGCGACAGCGGAGGAATATTCGGTGGAGGGCGCGACGCAGGGCGTCGTGATCGCGCAAATCGCGCCGGATTCGCAGGCGGCGCAGCTCAACTTCCAGCGCGGCGACGTCGTGCTCGCCGTCAACGACGCGAAGATCGAGACGACGCGCGATCTCGAGAAAACGGTCGGCAAGCGGCACTATTACTGGAAGATCACCATCAGCCGCGGCGGCCAGACGCTGACGAGCGTGTTCGGAGGGTAGTGAAAACGAAAAGACCGCGCAGTGGCCTGCGCGGTCTTTCTGCATACGACCTGAAGGCTTCGTATGCCTACGCGGCCTTTTTCGCCTTGCCGGCGGCGGCGACGTTGCGCTGCGCGCTGGCCTTGTTGAGGCGCCTCTTGATCGACGTCCACAGCGTGCGGATCTCGTCGGCGGCCTGTCTCTTATACACATCTGACGCTGCCGACGATA